>CAZTHD010000032.1:0-9361 GCA_964613315.1 uncultured Oscillospiraceae bacterium
GAAGAGCCTACATACAGCGTCCTTGAGTTCGAGGACGAGTTTGACGTATACGAATTCGATCTCACCTTTGCCGACGGAGAGACTGTCAAATACATAGAGATCGACGCTATAGATGACAATATCTCGGAACTTCCGGAGATGGGCATATTCACCATAGCGGAGTGCGAAGGAGGAGAGCTTTCAGATCTTTGCAATACCCATACAGTGCTCGTTTCGGACAATGATGAAGCTGGTTTATCCGAGATAGGCTTCGAAGTTGCGGACTATAGGGTAGACCGCAGTACGGGCAAAGCGTTGGTCAAGGTCATAAGAAAGGGAGACACAAGCTACAACGTCACAGTCGATTACGAGACTGAAGACGGAACGGCCAAGGAAGGTATCGACTACGCAAAGGCAAGCGGCACCATAGCTTTGATAGGTAGCATAAACGAAATAGAGATCCCGGTAGATCTCATAGCGAACGGAGATACAGAGACCAAGACATTCAAGGTGAAGCTTTCCAACGTGAAGGGCGGAGGTACTGATCACCTTTGCTCTATTAAACGTGATGAGACAACAGTCACCCTGGTGGGTGTTATGTCATCAGACGAGAGGGCAGGCCTCAACCTCGCGACGGTCCTCGCGGGCTCCGACGGTGAGAACGCGACATACAGGGTCGAGATCTCAGACGATGCCCTCATAAAGGACAGAACTGTCACGCAGTGGAATTATGAAGGAACGGACAGCGTCAAAGAGTTGGAAGGTGTCATAACCATACACCCTGCAACCAGAAGCCACCTTGCATACGCAGGACTCACTTTTTCAAGGAGAGACTGTGAGAACTGGGTAAAGGTTATGGACGGAGATGATCCGGTCATCGGAGAAGACGGTAATCCTGTGTACGAGCTTAAAGGACCGACCTATGAGGACTCCGGTCTTTATTGGTGCGACCGTGAGCTGATGACAGGTGTGAACCACAGGGGACTTCCTTCCGGCTACAACGAAGGAGTCAACGTCATGAGATATGCCGCATTGATGACAGAGCCCGTGGTCGAACAAAATGATGATGAACACACTGAGATACCTGCGGGAGTCAAGACCAGCGCAGGATACAATACGGGCATTCTTCCCAATGCCTATATGGTATCTACCAGTGATGCCGGCTATGTAGACAAAGAATTAGAGTATTATCGTATCGCCTCAAATTACAATGCGTTTACGAATCTCACAATAGATCATGCCGGTCTTTTGTTCAAGGACTTTCATTTCAGTTACGATATAGAGAAGATAGGAAAAAGAGGCAACTCCTCGTACATCTATCCCTTGATATGGTTCCACATGAACGGGGAAGCAGAAACCAGAACCTCCCGCAACATCACCTACGGTTCGCTGGGCGAAGCCAGCATGATCAACGTAAGGAGCGCAACGAATTTCACAAGATTCTGGTTGCTTGCTCTCGATAGGACCAGTGGAGACGATGCCACTGTTTCGTACAATAATACTACGGTGAGCAATAATTCTTCAGAGCAGACTGTAAGTGCGAACTTTAGCGCCTACACTGAAGGCAGAAGCAGACTTTGGTATTTGGATTTCGCAGACAATGCCTTCAAAACAGGGATAGAATTCATATCGATAAATCAATATGACCAGAGCTACACCGCAAGGGAAAATCCGGAAGTCGCGGACAGCCAGACCATAGTCGATATCATCAATTTCAACTTCGGCCGCAGGGCATTTAGTGACAATATGACCATACCTGTGGTCATATACACTGCCAACGACGACAACGAACTTCAAGACGGCTGGAGTCCCATCGACGTCAGCACCGACGAGGGTAAAGCCGTATATGGGCGCCTTGCTCCTCTTATCTCCATCGCCGCCAAAAACGGAGGGGTTACAAAAAACGGAGGTCTATACGTAGGTTCTACCATCAATATCGATTGTTCTCAGGCAGCAGGCTACAGCGTGAATCCCGACCAGGGCGTGTATTTGACGAATTCCAAAGGCAAGATCGTCGCGAAGGGCAAAGCCGCGAACGATGACGGCACCATATATGAACTGACTTTCCTTTGGTCAGATATGACAGAAGCAGATCTTTCGGATAAATATCAGCTCAACGTGGTGTACGACCGCGTCCAGACTATCCAGATCGATATAGCTACTTCTGTTCCCCGTATCAGCGGTTCTACGAGCATAGATACAGCATCTGTTCCCTCCGTTTGGAACGGGCTGTTCTCAGACAAAAGAACCATAAAAGTCGAATGCGGAAAAGCAGAAGCCGCAACGACCGCGGCAAGCGTAACTGAAGGTACGGGAGATGACGCTAAGCAGTATACGGATTATACTAACTTCAGCTCCTATGAGATCGAACTTGGATCAGGTGACTTTAAAGGAGATACAGGGAAAGCCATCTATACCAGCGAAAGCAAGATCAAGAACGTACAGTCCATCTGTTTCAACCAGAATGAAGAAGACGTGATAATCTTCAACGGCCATTCATACAAAGGCAATGAGTATATTCCTTTGGATTCTGACGATGTCGTCGCGGATAATCTTATATTCCGTTTCTACGCGGCGGATTATCTCGATGCCATCAGCACCATGGTGGCAACTTTCGACCATGCGGAGCTTTATTATGACGGCGACGGCGACGGAGTAATAAGCGGAGATTTCGTCGGAAGTGTTTTCGTGCCATCCGGCGCTGACGTGTTCGTAGGCAACATAAAGGGAGAGCACCTCGAACAGGAATTCGCTCCCAAGCCCAATGGCAAAGGAGGTGTTTATCAGTACTACATCAAAGCCATATACTCCCTTCGCCCGAGAGCCCTCAAAGTTCCGGCCGGAGCTTCGGCTGAAGCTTCCGCGCAGGTGTTCCCCGTGTTCCTCAGCGCAGTCACGGATCCCAAGGAGTCAGATAAACTCACAAGGGAGGAAAAAGCTTACAGGTACATAAGGGGCAACAATACAGACGGCCATCTCATGTATGGCGCAGAAGCAACAAAGCTTTCATATATAGATATACCTCTCGGAGGCGATACTTCCAAGGTGATCAGACATTCGGTCACCACCGGCGTATACGACACGTCCGGTGAAAAACTCATAGATTCGGTAAACACAACTGAGTACATCTGGAAGCCTGAATACACAGGAGCTCTCGTTGTCTATTTCGATAATCCTGAGCCTGTGATAAATGATGACAATATAACGGGGCAGGCTGTACCCTATGCGGGCGAGGCTCCTGAACTTGCGGCGGACGGACAGTATCTCTACTCTGACGCAGGGATCGAAAAGATCAATGCCTA
This sequence comes from uncultured Oscillospiraceae bacterium, assembly GCA_964613315.1. Taxonomy (GTDB): domain Bacteria; phylum Bacillota; class Clostridia; order Peptostreptococcales; family Anaerovoracaceae; genus RUG13409. The sequence goes on from CAZTHD010000032.1 coordinate 3,282, forward strand.
CCTCGGCGCATTTGCCGGAAGGAGCACCTTCGGTCTTTGCGTCCAGGTTCAGGCAAAAGAGTTCAGTGAGATAGACAGCCTTAAAGACCTCGCGCCTGAAAGCATCGAGCCCGGCAATGTATCTTCCGTACCCAACGGAAACAATGTCGTGAATTTCGGAAGCGGCGAAAACAAGGATGAGACCGAAGGCCAGACCCCGGACGGTACAGGATTCAACGAGTTCGGAACTGACAACGGCATGAAGCTGCCGTCTCTTGAATTCGGCATAGGCGACTATGCGACTTTAGTCATGGACGGAGATGAGATAGGTATCTCCATAGGTATTCCTCTGTTCAAAGCCGAATCCACCTCCTACGGTACGGATAATACTACTACGGGAGCCGACGGAAGCACGACCGAGACATACAAGGAAGATGACGGAAGCACGGTCAAAAAGACCACAAGACCGGACGGTTCCACGGAGACTGAAAAGACTACCGTAGATGATGACAAACCGAATAACAAGAAGACTGTTACGAGGAGAGTCGAGAAAGTAGATAAAGACGGAAACAAGACTTACTACAACGAGACCAAGACCTATGAAACTGCCCCCGGAAAAGAGGACAGACATATGGCCACGATCACGGATACGGACGCGCCAAACACTCCGAGCAACGATTCCGATGAAAAAACCAACGGGTTCAAAGAAGCCAACGGGCAGATGAAGACCCTCAAGGACTTCGCTTCTGCTGTTGTATCCAGAGCAAAAGGAAATCCGGGAGCTGTGTCCAGCTTTATGAGCGGCGCTTTTGAGGACGACACCCTGAAACAGGCAAAGAACGGACAGTCTTCCTGCAGGAAAGTCTCCGTATCTTTGTCGGTGCAGATCGCGCTGACCTTTGAATATAACCCGATCTACAACACTCACAAATTCACCAGCGGAGCTATTTCCGCGAGCGTGGCCTTTGAATTTTCGCTGCAGTACAGATTCACTCCTGTGCCCCTCGTTTACGTATACGTAAAGACAGGCGTATCCGTTGAGATAGGCCTTGGAATGGGTATGATCTACAGCCTTGAAGAGAAAGATCCCATCACGACTTTCGAATCGGGTAATATGGAAAGCCTCGAAAAGAAGAACGGAAAGATGATCTTCAAACTCGACAAGGAATACTCGGGCTTCCATTCTTACTTCTACGGTAAGATGTACATGGAGGTCTTCGATCACATGCCAAAAGCCGGTGACAAGGCTCTGACTTCCGGCGTCATAAGCAGCAGCGGAGACGTCAGCGAGGTGCTGCTCTCTCAATACAAAGGAGACCTTTACATTTGTCTGACGTCCATAGGCGATAAGGTCACCATGACCAAACTCATGCCTATAACCAAGGCCAGCAAGGCATACTTCAACGGCGCTTCCATAACGCCGAGCGTCAGCGTTGAAGCGGGAGTTGGCGTAGGCATAGAGCTTCTCAAGTTCGAACTCTTCGTCAAGACGAACCTGGCCATAACAGCTACTTTCGGGCAATACATACCCGATGAGGATAAATACGAACCGGCGTACATGTCCAACTTCGACTGGAATATTTCAGTAGGATTCAATGTGGTGCTCCTTTTCATCAATTACTCCATGGATCTTGTGGCCTTCTCAGTTTCAGGAGAACAGGATGGTACGGGCGGTTATTTCACCTGGGTGATCACAGCCTCGGCTGCCAACGGGATGAAGGAGCTGTGGACTGAAACAAGATATACGGATGCCCACGGCAAACCCATAAGCGATCCCACGGGCGGCAAGAGATCTGCAGCCAGTGAAAGAGAAATAAAGCCTGTTGAAAACGGCAGAGGACTCATACGTATAAGCAAACCTACAGATATAACTAAGACCCAGAAGATCAACGAGGTGAAGACTTCCGTTGAAGAGCTTCAGAGGATAATGAGAAGTGAAGCCGAAGAGACTAGATCCTTCCCGGCGACAGGGACCAAGGACTTCGAGCTTTCCGGTTACGGGACCAGTGGAGATGCCAGGATACTTGCAGAGGGCCTTACCACAGGTTACAGCTATAAGCTCTTCGCTGCAGGAAAAGATAATTACATCGTGTACTCGCTGATGATAGATAAGGTCCCGCAGCTCGTGATGAGCAAAGTGATCATGGTCGGAGATCTCACTTCAGGAACGGGACTTCAGAACCCTGTTTCAGCCACTGCGGAGGATCCTTACATAGTCCTCGACGGCGACGGTCTCGCGGACTACGACTACAGCGTAAGCGTGGATGGAAATACGGTAACAGCCGTTTGGACCGCGGAAGGAGAAAAGGGTATCGTTGCCAAGAGCGCGTCTATCACTCTCGGAAAAGATACAGCATTCAGCAAAGCTGAAGTCCTCACTGCGGATGACGGAACATACAGATACCTGCCGGATCAGACAGGTGATATATCTGTCTTTGCGGAGCGCGGCGGCAGTGATAAAGAAGCAGAAGATGCTATAGCCTTATACAGAAGCTATCTCATTGCCAAGAATCCGGCTTTGGTAGGCGATGATTATGACCTTCTTAAAGACGGCGATACAAATGATCCCATGCTGCTTTCCGCTGTATACAGCTATGTGACCTCTGCAAAGCTCATAGAGATGCAGGGTACTTCTACTGCTCTTTACGCAGTTGTACCGGGAAGTGAAGGAAGTGAAACAAAGACAGCATACATCAGCGGTGAAGTGATAGAGAATATAGAGACTGCCGATCTGGACGGAAAGACCGTTGTAGCCTATACCACAGCCTCTACAGCATATTTTGACTCCCAGAGCTTTACCACCGAAAGCGTTGACAGTATGGACGCCGGCAGCGAGCGAGCCATCATACGCCGCCTCTACATGAGAGAACTTGGAAAAGACGGATTCACAAAGGCGGTCATGCTTCAGGAGGTCGTCGATTTCGAGGGCTGCACTGCTGACGATCTGTCATCAGCGGTCCTTAAGGACGGCATTTACGTCAACCACTCTCTGTCAGGTGCGGGTGAAGCAGATCCTCATTATGCAAACCTTCGCTTCCTTACGGCTGCTCTTGAAGCGGGAGAAGATCCTGAAGTCTTCATGCTCTTCGAGATGGGCAGCAACACATATATAATGCGCCAGGCAGATATATTGTCAGTCCTCGGCGGCAGCACGGCGCCTGTAAGCCTCATGCCTGTATTCCAAAGCACCCAGGGAACCGACGTGACAATAGGATCCGACGGAAAGAATCTTGCGGTCGTTTACACATCGGCTATGCCCAATACGCTTAACAACGCGATCTGGATCGCGTGGTGGGACGTCAGCACTGGCGGCTGGGGAGAAGCCTCGGTGCTTGCCATGAGGCATCTTCAGATCTATGAAGACAGCATAAGCTACAGCATGACTCCTGAAGAGACCGAAAGCGCGTACCTCGGCAAAACGAAGACGCCCGGTAATAATACAGGCTCCATGACGAGGCTTTCCTTCACCGATCTTCAGATGTCCACCAGAGAGGTCGAAAAAGACGGTAAGACCTATCAGCAGCTCATGGTGCTTACCGAAGGCAGCATGATAGATCTTCAGGACTTCGAATTTACAAATATAGGCGGAGACAAGGTGGAAACAGTCATTCCTGCCCGCCGCCAGTCTGAAGAGCAGGAGGATCTCACGGTAGAGATCCCGCCGAGGGTCGGTTTCTATGCCATAGCCTTCGGCGAAGGGGAGCAGGCCATAGGCGAGGCGACCCTTGAGTTTGCGAATTATGACTTTACAGCAGGCAACGATCTGGTGGGAGAACTCAACTTCCGCAATGTGGGCACAGCCGCCATACGCGCCAGCTGGTCTAATCCCGCAACGCTTCTTCTGTCCGTAACAAGGCCGGGAGAGGGTTCCCAGGTGCTGGCGAAATGGCTCCTTGAAGAATCAGTACCCTCAGGTGGAAGTGTGAGGCTTACATTCAATACGGACGTATTGACGAACGATCTGCCCACAGGATCTAAGTTTTCGCTCTATCTGACTGAGGATGCTAAATATATAGAGGAAGTATACCATAGTGAAGCTTTCACTGCGACGATCCCCAATCTCTTTGAAGTCGGCGAGAAGGCTGAGCTTTCCTTCGGAGATTTCGATGTGGAGTTAAGATCCATAGACGGTGATTACGCGACAATATATATCGGAACTTCGGTCCAGAACATAGGCAACAAGGATGCGGAGGAGGTATATATTCAGTTCTCGTACGATACGGGAACAGAGGATGAGTTCGGAAAGATATACAAACCTATAAATCTTGACGGGCATACGCTTACTACCGGAATCGAAGATAAGATCACAAGAGCACAGGTCAAAGCAAATAACGAAAACGGAGTATATTTCCTGGCGAATAAAGAAGACGGTCATGTGATCCACAAAGGATACAAGCGCAGTGTTGAAGGTACCATACAGGTGCCTGTCAGCGCCTTCCTGTCAGGCTCCGGTCTCAGCGGGCTCCACCTGAAAGCTGAAGTTTATTCTTCTGATGATGATCCTGACTTCAGAAACAATATATATGCTTCACAGCATAATGAATACAATCAGAGCAATAACTCCGTTATCAAAACGGTGAAGCATTCTACGGTGTTCAATACTCCGAGCCAGGTATCTTTGTCTCTTGGCAATACATTGAGACTGCCGATACCCTATTACAGCACCGCGGATCACGCTGACATAGTTGTGACGGAGATAGACAGCGGAGCTGAAGACTGGAAGCCGCTCCTCGGTATCCTTTACTATGACAGTTCTACGAATACCATCGTCGCCGCAGCCAATGAGGTGGCGGAAGAGATGATAGAGCAAGATCTTCTCCCGACAGGTATAATCCAGGTCAAAGATACGGCGACCAATTCCATAGCAGTGATAACCTTCAAGATCACCGAAGGAGGAGAAGGAGTCAATATTTGCAGGGAAGACAAGTCCTTTACCTTCTATAACAAGGACGGATCTGAGACGGATACGGATGCCGCGGAGAACGCAAACAGCGGCGAGGGCTGGTACTTTGCATACAACGTGCCTTCCGATGCGTGGACAGGAGGAGAAAAGGCTGGAGAAGTTCCGATGAACTCCGATCTTTCGAGAGCGATGCAAAACGGGGCTTTTGTGACTTTCCTGACTACAGCCGATACCATGAAGATCTACTTCACCGGTAAGATAACAGTGGAGAGCAGCGCCTTCGGAAGCGCTCAGACCTTTACTAAGTCGCCGGCAGAACTTGACTTCGAAAACAAGTCGGGTCTTACCCATATGATCACCATCACAGCATCCAAAGGCGCCGAGCTCGACAGGTATACTGCTGATTATGCCGTAAGCCCGGTGGTCCTCCGCGATGAGGATGCTCCGCAGATACTCTGGAGCAGGAGTTTCCCCGAGACCGCGTCCTTAAAGCCCGGTACCGAAGTTCCAATGCGCTGCTATATCGTGGATAACGGAGGAATAAGCAAGGTGAACTTTGGCGGCAAAGAACTTACGGAAAAGACAGAGCCAAGGCTTTGGAAGGTATCCGACGGACTTTGGTATTTCGACTATACGTTCACTAAGAACGGCGATATGGAAGTCGTCACCTACGATACGGTGGGCAACAGCTCGAGGATGTCATATAAGGTCGACTGGTACAATGCCATAGTCAGTTCAAGCGCAGTGGCGGATGCTCCTGACTTTGTGCCGGGAGATCTGTACTTCGTCGACGATGAAGGAACAGCGGTGCCTTCCGGAACCCTTTATGAGGCTCCCTGGCTCTTAAGCAGTTACAAGCCTCTTGAAGGCGAGGAAAGCTCTGTCTATCTCTTCTTAGACGGTGAATTTGAAAAGGTCAAACTCGAAAAGGCTGAGAATGAGGAGAAGTGGAAGATAGTCTCCAACGGCTACTACATGGTAAAGGTGGACAGAGATGACGGCGCCTGGGCCAGAGTCATCATCATGATGAATAGACTCGACGTCGATGAGCCTCAGATATCCATAGAAGTAGATGGAACGGTGATCAATTTCATCGTATCCGATGATAAGAGCATAGCATCGCTGACAATAAACGGACAGCAAATCGATGTGAGTGGCAACCCATTCTCGTCTACATATGAACCATATCTCGGCGGCA
>CAZTHD010000033.1:0-9297 GCA_964613315.1 uncultured Oscillospiraceae bacterium
TCGACTTTTGTACCGAAAAGCTTTAGGTATTCTCCTATGAGCCTGACCCATGCGTTTATATCGCTGGTGCAGTTGTTGCAGTGGACCATGGCGACAGGTTTTCCTGCAGGAGTCGTCACCATATCTATCTCTCTGTGCCTTCCCAATTTCTGTTCAGTCACTATCATGGCAAAATCAGAAGTCCCTGCTGAGACGTTTCCTGTCCTTGCTCTTACCGAGTTAGTAGCCACCATGCCCGTTCCTGCATCGCCTTCGCAGGGAGCAAGAGGGATGCCTGGCTCCAGTTCTCCGGAAGGATCCAAGTACAATGCACCTTCTTTAGTAAGGCGGCCTGCGCCTTCGCCCGCCAGCCTTATCTCCGGCAGCATGGAAAGAATGTCGAGTCCTGTAAGTTCATTGAACTTATCCACCATCTTACTGTCATAAGAAAGAGCATCCGAATCTATGGGGAACATGCCGCTGGCTTCACCTATACCCATGAGCTTTTCACCGCTCAAAAGGTAATGCACGTAGCCTGCAAGAGTCGTGATATATGAGATATCCTTTACGTGTTCCTCTTTGCCGAGTATAGCCTGATACAGATGGGCAATGGACCATCTCTGAGGTATGTTGAAATCGAAAAGTTCGCTGAGTTTTTCCGCCGCTTCACCCGTTATGGTATTTCTCCAGGTCCTGAATCCACAAAGCTGCCTGTCATACTTGTCAAAGGGAAGATAGCCGTGCATCATCCCTGATATGCCTATGGCTCCTGACGTGGTGAGAGATAAACCGTATTCCTCGCTGATTTCCCTTTTGAGGCTGCGGAAACACTCCTGAAGGCCCTTCTTCACCTCATCGAGATAATAGGTCCAAATACCGCCTTCAAAGCTGTTTTCCCATTCGTACTCGCCCTGAGCCAGAGTATTAAGTTCTTTATCGAGCATCACAGCCTTGATCCTGGTGGAGCCAAGCTCGATGCCTATCACTGTGTTCTTTAAATCAAGCATATTATCTCAATTTCCATACAAGATCGCTGATGAAGAGTTTGTCCTCAAGTTCTTCAGCCTTAGTATCCTTAGCTATATGAACGAATTCCACGCCCATGATGTTTGCAAAGTCTCTTAGCATTTCGGCATCGACGTCGTAGCTGAGTACAGTATGGTGCGCTCCGCCTGCATGGATCCAGCACTCTATGCCTTCTTCAAGAGAAGGAAGAGGCTTCCACATGACCCTTGCGACAGGAAGGTTGGGCATCTCCATGATAGGCTTTATACATTCTATATCCTGTACTATCATCCTCATCCTGCCGCCCATGTCTATGACAGATACAACTATGGCAGGACCTTCCTTACCTTCGAATACGAGCCTTGCCGGATCCTTTTCATTCATGCCTATTCCAAGGTGATGGGTCTCGATCCTCGGTCTTCCGGAGGCGATGGATGGGCATACTTCAAGCATATGAGCGCCGAGAGAACATTCTTCTCCTTCCACCAGATGGTAGGTGTAGTCCTCCATGAAAGCAGAAGCGCCGTTTTCGTTCTCTCCCATCTTCTTCAGGATCGCCGTCATGGCACTTACCTTCCAATCGCCTTCAGCACCGAATCCGTAACCCTGAGACATGAGATGCTGGGATGCAAGTCCCGGAAGCTGCTCCATTCCGTAAAGATCCTGGAAGGTGTTCGTGAAGGCGCGGCATCCGTTTTCATCCATCATCTTCTTGATGGCTATCTCTTCTCTTGCCTGATATCTGATGGCATCGGTGTTATCTGTATTTACGTCGTAATCTGCCAGATATTTCTGATAGAGCTCTTCAACTTCGGTATCGCAGACGTTTCCCATTTCCTTAACGAGATCTCCGACCGCCCAGGTATTGACCTCCCAGCCGAAAACCTTCTGGGCTTCGACCTTGTCGCCTTCGGTGACTGCAACGTCTCTCATGTTGTCGTTGAACCTCATGACTTTAAGATGCCTCGAGAAATCTGCTCCGACGCAGACCCTCATCCATTTTGCAAGTCTTTTTACGACTTCGTCGTTCTTCCAAAAACCTGCAATGACTTTTCTTTTAAGCCTGAGCCTTGCTCCTATAAAACCGTGTTCCCTGTCTCCGTGGGCAGCCTGGTTGAGGTTCATGAAATCCATATCGATCTCTTCGTTCGGTATCTCCAGATTGTACTGGGTCGCGAGATGGCAATAGGGCTTCTGAAGCATATTCAAACCTGTGAGCCACATTTTGCTCGGAGAGAAGGTGTGGCACCAGGTGACTATACCTAGGCAGTCGTCATCGTAATTTGCTTCCTTGATGACTTTCGTGATCTGATCAGAGGACTGACCGGTCACCTTGTATACAAGGGAATAAGGAAGCCTTTTGCTCAGCTCAGCCGCCATATCCTGAGCCCTCTTTGCGACTATTTCCAGCACTTCCTCTCCGTAGAGATCCTGAGATCCTACGACAAACCAGAATTCTTTCATTTCTTATTCCTCCATCTGTAGTCTGCAGTCAGTTCAAGAAGCTTTTTGACTGCCGGTCTTTCTTCTTTTATATTCATTTCAGCCTTGTCTCCGAAGAATATGGAGTAAGGCGCATCATTGGAGAACTTTTCCCACCTTGGCATATCGCTTCCGTCAGCGTCTTTGCCGTTGGGATCGCCGTTCTTTGCAAAATTGCAGTGGTAGTTGCATATCTGTCTTGCAAGATCGTAATGTTTGCCCTTCCAGGGACGCCAGCATTTTGCCAAAGTCTCGAATATGAACCAAAGGTCTGAAGAGTGGAAGGCTCCCGGATCATCCCATCCCGGGACTTCCGGTCCGAACTCGTAAAAGTAGGAATCCAGTCCTGCGTCGCAAGCCCTCATGTGAAGGAGCTCTACTCCGAATCTCTGGCTGTTGATCTTGAAATCTTCCTTGAGCTGATCTATGTCCTTATCCTCCCAGCCGTCGAAGGCCAGGACTTCATCGGCTGCTTTTTCTCCGCATATCTTTATTATGGCATCTCTGAACTCTTCCTTAGTGTTTTTCTTCGCCAGAAGATCGAACATATCCCCGGTTGTGCTTCCCGCCATGACCGGCACCTGGAGGCGCTTGTTCTCAGCAAGCATATCGGCAGGGTCTTCAGGCATGAACCTGTAGTCGACCACCGCTCCGAACTTGCCGTGTCCGAACTCTATCATCTTCTGCCTTACGAACTCACCGTCGAGCCTTCTGGCTTCTTCAAGGGTCTTTACGCCCATGAATTCGAAGAATTCTTCGCCGCGTTTTTCGGCTTCTTCAAGCTTCATATATGCCATCATGGAAAGGTAATTGATGCCTCCTCCGCTGATGGATATACCTCTCTTGATGTGATCCGTATCATTGAGGGGGCTGCAGAGCTGGAAAAGAACGCTTCTTCCTCCTGCAGACTGTCCGCTGATCGTAATATTGTCTGGATCTCCGCCGAAGGCTTCGATGTTGCGCTTCACCCATTTAAGAGCATAGTGTTGGTCATAAAGGCCGAAGTTTGTACGGGCGCCCTTCTCACCTGCTTCCTTCGTGAGCTCCGGATGAGCAAGGAAACCGAACACGTTGACCCTGTAGTTCGCAGAGACCAGTATCACGCCTCTTCTTGCTATCCTCTCTCCGTCGAATTCCATCTCTGAAGGGTGACCTTCCTGAAGGCCACCTCCGTAGAACCACAGTATGACGGGCAACTTTTCTTTTCCCGTCTTCGCATTGGTCCATATGTTGAGCTGCAGGCAGTCTTCGCTTTGCTCGATCTCGGGATCTACGTGCCACTCGCGGTCGTATAAGTTCTTCTCAGGATCGAGACCGTTGAGCCTTTGCATGGCTATGGGTCCGAAGGTATAGCATTCCTTCACGCCTTCCCAGTTCTCTGCAGGCTGAGGCTCTCTCCAGCGATTCTTTCCCGTCGCAGGGGCCGCGTAAGGGATACCTTTGAAGGCTGTGATCCTGGGATCTGCCGCAGGTATGCCCCTCACCCATCCGTTCTCGGTTTTGACTTCTCTAAGCATTACAGACATATCGCATTTCTCCTTTTCTATTCATTTATCCTGTAATCTACAAGGAATTTCATTAGATCTGATTCATACTTTTCTGTCTTCATCTCCGGCGTATCTCCGAAATACATGGGAGCTTTGCTCTCCTTGTATGTCTTCCACAAAGGCATGGGCGTTCCGTCTATATCGTCTCCGTTGGGGTCGCCTGTTTTCATGAAATTTGCCCAGTAATTGCACATCTTCCTGGCAAGATCGTAATGCTTGCCGGTAAAGGGTCTCCAGCACACGCTCAAAGTCTCAAAGAAGAACCAAAGATCTGAAGAATGGAAAGCTCCCGGATCGTCCCAGCCCGGCATCTCCTGATTGGTGACGTAATAGTAAACGTCAGGGGAGCCATCGATCTTCGCCGTATTTTCAGCTATAGCCCTTGCTCCGAGCTCTATGGATGAAAAAGTCGCATTCTTTACGGTCTCTTCCCAGCTGCTCCCCTTTACGATAGAGAGGAACTCATCAGCCTTATCTTTGTATTCGTTCCTCACCCATCCCTCGAAGGCCTCATAGTCTTTGAACCTCGGAACGGTCGGGAACTCCACTGCGGTATTTCCTATGATGAGCGGCACCATATGCCTTTTGTTTGCAACTGCATTGGCGCAGGCAGTGCCATAGAGGAATTTATCGTCTATGACGGCAGCCATCCTTGTAGATGCGATACCTCTCGTATTCATTGCAGTAGTGTCGAAAACTCCGCCTATGAACTCTGCGTATTTATCACGGATGTAGAACTTATCAAGAGATCTTGCTTCCGCAAGGGTCTTTACTCCGAGGAAATCGAAGAAAGCTTCCCCTTTTTTCTCATTGTCCGCAAGGGTAGGACTTGCTTTTCCGGGGCCACCGATACCGCCGGGATATCCTCCGTAGAAGCTTCCGCTCATGACTATGGCTTTATGGAACTTCCCTTTCATCACCGGTGAGGTCAGATGAGCAAGGACGCTCCCGCCTCCCGCGGACTGTCCGCCTATGGTGATGTTATCAGGGTCTCCCCCAAAGGCGCTTATGTTCCTTCCTACCCACTCTATGCCGGCTTTCTGGTCAAGATATCCGAAGTTTGCAGGGGCATCGGGATTTTCCGCAGTGATCTCGGGATGGCTCAGAAAGCCGAAGCAATTCACCCTGTAATTGACTGTGACTACGACTATACCTCTTCTTGCTATCCGCTCTCCGTTGAACTCCATTTCCTGGGTATTGCCCTCCTGGAGGCCTCCTCCAAAGAACCATACGAAGACAGGGAGTTTTTCATCGCTAGTCTTTGCAGGAGTCCAGACGTTGAGATAGAGACAGTCCTCATCCATCTCTATATCAAGATCTACGTTCCATTCTTTTGAATAAATATTATTCTGGGCTCCCGGCGTTGCCTGCATGGATATGGGAGCAAATTTGTATGCTTCCCTCACTCCTTCCCAGTCTTTGGCCGGCATGGGCGCATGCCATCTTAGATCTCCCACAGGAGGTGCTGCATAGGGAACTCCCTTGTAGACATAGACCCTGGGATCCGCTCCCGGCAGGCCCTTCAAAAGTCCGTTTTCGACTCTGGTTTCTTTGATCATTTCTCTTACGACCTTTCGATTTACAAATATTTTAAATATATAATATCCTATATTGTAAATATATCATATCATCCATCTACATTCAATTGAGATAAGACGCAAAAGCTCACAAGAAAACGAAAAACGCCCCCGGGATAAAAGGGCGTTTTCGTGCAGCATATTTCTATGCTGCTGATATACTGTACAGTCGAACTATTTGTTTACTGAACGGGATAAATATATATATAAACTACTTGCTTAATTATATTTACTATCTTAACATAGAAGCAAGGAACATTTTGCGACATTTTGTCTTGCAGTTTACACAAGTAACATAATGAGTTTCAGTATCTATTTTCAAGGAGCAAATATATGAGAAACGTCTTCAGAACAAAATATGATTTTAAGAATGCCGCGACAAAGGAAAAAATAACTGCAGCTCTCATCAAGCTTCTGGAAGAGAAAGACCTGAACAGAATAACAGTCGCACAGATCTGCGACAGCTGCGGCATACACAGAAGCACCTTCTACAGGCACTACAGCGACGTTTATGCAGTACTCGAAGAAATGGAGAACAACACTTTCGAAGAATACAAAGCTGTCCTTGTTCCCTTTTCAGAACTTAGAAGAGAAAGCCTTGACGAAGCAAAGATCAAGAGAATAGTCATGAGGTACTTACACATATGCTACTTCAACCGAAAAGCCATACTCACCCTAGGAAAGCTCGGACAGTACTCAGGGTTTTACAACAAGTGTGTAGATCTTCTTCATGATCTTATGATAGAAATGCTTTCCGATCTCGAATGGACGGATAAAAAATATCTGGAGTTCACCTCCAGATATATGGCAGCAAACACTTTTTATCTTCTGTTCACCTGGCTCGAGCAAAACGAGATCGATTATCAGAACTTCTACAAAATGTATACAGAAATATTCTACGCAGATATCGACATGAGCGACAGGCTCTCTAAAGCCCCAAAAGAAAGCTGGACTTTTCCTGTCTATGATCAAAAGTTTACAATAGCTCAGTCTTGATCGCTTTGCCCGTTCATTTCAATGACTACAGCCGGAAGTTCGATAAGTGAAACTATGATACGGTCGGGAGGATACTCCCTTTCGATCGAAGAAGATTTGAAGGCATCACCGTATGCCTTCTTTTTTCTGTTGAGCCATATTGCATGCATTCCTTCCGCTTTAGGACCGAAAACGTCGTCGCCAAGGCTGTCTCCTATGAAGAGACATTCCGAAGGATCCCACCCAGTCTTCTCAAGTATGGATCTGTAAAATTCTGGATGCGGCTTGTATGCTTTAAAGTCCTCGGACGTAAAGCAGTCGTCCACAGTGATGCCGTACATATCGAGATGGTGCTTTAAAACGTCGTTGTCCGTAGTGGATCCTATGACCACGTCAAGTCCCAAAGCCTTCAGATCTTCTATACATTGCACAGCGTCGGGAAATACCTTTCTATCTCCAAAAAGCATATCTATATATGGTTTGACCGCAGTATTTCCGTCAGCTTTTATGCCGTGCTTCTCGAAGAGTTCGCAAAGTATCCTCGCATAATGCTCTTTTTCCGTATAGAAAGGCTCTTCATCCATCCTGGCCCTTTTGACCGTCTTCCACTCATTATAAAACTCAGACGGCTCCATGTAAGAACCTACGTTTTTGAGTATCTTTGCAGTGGCATCCACGGAGCTGGTCCCCGTATCGCTTATGGTCCCGAAAAAATCGAATATGACGTGCTTTATCATTTCTTTGCTCTCCTATGGGAACATCTTGAAGCTCCCTCCGCTAAATGTTTACAATCCGTCGATATATCAACGACTTCAAGCAAGTGACGACTATAGCAATTTGCCCCATTAAATATGGGACGCCGCCAATAATACCTCCAGCGATTCTTTGCCCTTGAATACCTAAAGGACTAGCGAAAACCGCACCTCCAACAAATCCCACTAAAACAGCCGTTTTCACCTTTCTTAAATCAACACTCCCATTTCTATATAATACAGTATTCAAAGTCCCTGTTTTCACCGATGTGCTTTTCGAAGATACGTACAAGTCTGGAATCGAATGGTAAAAAGTGGGATAACATGTACTCGTTAAATGATGGCCTTACAGTATCCGGAAGAGATTCTTCATAATCATCATCACAGCATAAAAAAGTTAGTGGATCCTTGTTTTCATACTTACTGGGTCGCCAATCTAATTCTTCGCACCAAAAAACGCGCGGTTTACTTGCAGCTCTCAGACCTTCTACAACTCGAGTTTTGGCCTCATCCGAAATACCTTTATATATAGACTCATCCACAGAATCCAGGATTCGATCAAAATCTAAACCTCCGAAAAGTGAAAACGTAGAAATCGGAATATATCTTAATCCTTTCACAATATCCGGATCAGGTATACTGCTTCCCATCCAGTTATAAAGAGCTATTATCATTTGTTCATTATAGTATTCTGACTCAAAATAATTAGAAATAGGCAATTGATAAATCTTTACGACCCTAAGCAGTACATACTTATTGAAACATGGGCTATTAGCACACTTCTCATTGTTAATGATCCTGTAAGCAAGTAAACTGCCTTCCCTCCAAGGGCAGTGGCGTACTGATGGTTTTTTCACCTTTTTCCTCTCCGGCATAGGAGAAAGGATCATAGCCCTGAACTTATCTATTTTCTTTTTCCTCTCTTTATATACTTTTTCTCCTCTTTTCTCCCATCGTTTAAGATCAAGTCCGTTCTCAGAGGCTGCCAATGCCTTTTCTTTTACCAGATCGCTCAACCTACCTCTTTTCCATTCTACATACGCCAAAGCGATCCAAAAGACATCTTCATCCGGATCATTGCATCCTATAATGTTTGAGTAATACTCAATGAGCATTTTCTCCGCCTCTTCATCAGATTTTCCAATGGACAATAATATTCCATACTCATGACGAATAAATTGTGAAATATCGTCTGAAAAAATACTAGGTTCTATCGAACTCATATGCTTTCTCCTGTACTATGTATTCTTAATAATTATGATATTGTTTATGGTAATATGTGAGGACCTTTGTTGAACGGAGTATATTCCATCAAATTCAAGGCTTCATCTTCTGCGACTGTTCCATACAGTTCTAATGTAGTTATTAGATACTCGGCAAACCCACCCAATTTTGGAATAGCTATTTCACGCCTTCGGTTATCTATTGCTTTAATAAGAGAATATGCATGAATTATTAAGTTCTCAGCAAGTCTCGCCTCTTCATCACTTTGTATACCTGTTATAACTACTCTCAATTCATAATCACGTTTTGTAGGATCATGTTTATGTTGGATTCTGCGTATATCTGGGTTTTTTGTTCTCCCTACATATCTTACATTGTCCTTATCGTCAACAAGGACATATACACTTTGCCCATAATAGCGTCTAATAGGATTTTCTTTTAACCTGTCTATAACATCCCTTATAGTCTGAGCTATTTCGTAAATAGTAGCGATTAACAGTGCAATAAGACCAAACTCAACGTTTACGTATGGAATACCATACATATTCTCTTCGAAAGCGTCCATTTCAACATACCCGTCTGGATCATAGTTGCGTATAGGACTGTTTCCACAATAAGTGAATGCGTTGTAACCATATATGGATTGTATATTTAACTGACTATCCGCATTAATAAACCTGCAGATATTCGGATCGTAATAGCGTGAAAGGAGATAATAAAGTCTGGACTCTGAGTCATAGTAATACCCTCGATATC
>CAZTHD010000034.1:0-9200 GCA_964613315.1 uncultured Oscillospiraceae bacterium
TGTTCTCTTTCTCTTGCTGTCTGTTCCTATGAGAACTGCTGCAAGAAGAAGCATCGCTGATGCGGCAACGATCCAGGTCATTGTCATATCACCCGTGGACGGAGACGGTTCTCCGCCGGGTTCCTCATTATCGCCGCCAACGACGACCTTTGAGAGTATTATCAGAGAGCGTCCTGCGACGGCATCCAAATCGCCGTTCTCGTAATAGGTATAGAGGTAGCTCTTTACAAGCTCACCGCCGTTTACCTTTATTGCGATCTTATGATCTGCTCCTATAGTCTCGTCAAGGAAGGGATGAAGTTCAAGATCTGTAGGTAAGAGCTCCGTGGCTATATATACTTCGTCACCCTTCTTGAATGTAGCATCCGCTTTAGGAAGATTATAACCCAGCTCTGAAGAATCATCTTCTACTGCATAGAGACTGTATATGATCTCGTAAAGGGCATCTTCCGGGATCGTAACGACCGGATGAGGACGTCCATATCCGCCACTGTCGAGCACATATCCGTCGCCTTCAACTAATTCAGGAAGTGTGATCGTTACGGACGTGATGGGTTCCGGCTGTACCGGAGGCAGGTTCGATATCCACTTTGCATAAAGCTGCATGGGTGGATTCTTGATAGGCTGGGTTACGTCAAACTCATTGCCTTCAGTGCACGCACTGTCTGTATACCATCCTCCAAAATCATAATTCTGTCTTTCAAAGACCGGGATTTCAGCCGGATCCAGATATGATCCGTGATCGATATTGGTGATCGCAACGTACTCATCGCTCCCGTCGTTTTTGTAGAAATAGATGCTGTATTGAGGAGCTCTTGTAATATAGAAGAAAGCTCTGGAGGGGAACGGAATGGTGTCGTCGTAGTCGCCCCTTCCGTAAGCAATCACTTCGTATCTGTTAAATATGTTTCCGTCCCACCATATTCCGACAGGTGCTTCATTGGTCGTGGGTGCGCCTTCTCTGTTCCACAGGATATATTCCAAAATATAATCGACGCCTTCTTCTAACTTTTTATCACCGTCATATATGGTGATTATAGGACTCTTGGGTGTTTCGTCATAGAAGTAGGCAGGGAACGATCCTGGGTTATCATAATCAGTTGTCGTACCGTCTGCGTTGCTGAAATCTACGGTTACGGTCAAATTCTCATTTACAGCGAAGGCACTGACTGCGGACATTCCCAGAACCAGCACCAATGCCAGCACGCAGCACAGGATCTTGCTTAAACTCTTTTTCATAACGATCTCCTTTTGCGTTATTTCATTTTGATAATGATACGTATATTTTTTCTTATATGACACTTCATTTTATCACATGTTCGGAAAAAGGCTACTACATATTTTCCAATTATGTGTTTTTTTGAACAAAAACCCCGCCCGGATCGGGCGGGGCATTAATTTAATTGGTCAAATCAGACTACTTTGTAGGTGTCTTGCTGATCTTGATGGCAAGATAGCATACTGCAAGGATCATCATTGTTCCGGCAATGAGAAGCATTGCTGTGTTATCGAAGGTGATAGGTGCAGCCTGTACGTACTCGTTGGTGATGTCTACTGTGATGTAGATCCTGTCATCGGTTTCATCTCTGCCCTCTTCATAGGATGCTACGAAGTTCTCGGGAACGTTCGGCTCTTTTACCGTGTATTCGTGATTTCCTTCGAGTCCTTCCCAAGTGTATGTCCACTCGTTCTCCTCGTTGAGTTCCACGATGCCGCCGTCCTCTTCGGAAACAGGCTCGCCGTCGCAGTAGAGCTGAACGACAACGTACTCACCGATCTGTGCAGGTGTTGCATTGATGAAGCTCTTGTTTACCGTTACGTCAATGGGGATGTATTCATCGACTACAGTGATGGAAGCTGCTGTTGATGCATAAGGAATATATACGGTATCTACAGAGGGAGTTACCGTTACCAAATCTCTTGCGTTTTCAGCATCGATAACACCGTTACCGATGAGTTCGTCGTTAACGTATGCAAGCAGAGAAGAAAGGCTCGTGAACGTCTGGCTGATCTGTCCGACGGTAAGTGTGTATGTCGGGTTATTTGCTGCATTAGCATCAACTGATGCGGCTGCCGTAGGATCGTTGTATGCAACTGCTGCGCCGTGTGCTTTGAAGAATACGTCTTTTCCCATAGCATAGGCGGAGGCAGTCTCTGTGGAGCCCTCTGCAGGGATGAGTTCCAGGCTGCCTGCTGCTGCATTTCCTGTCCAGTCGGGAACGAAATCGACATTTTCCTTGTTGATAGTGAGGCTGTTGCCTTCACCGCCGGTGAAGTTGAGAACAAAGTTTCCGTACTGGCCTATAACGGGAAGCTCGAATACTTCTTTATTTAAGATATATCCTGCGGGAGCTTTGATCTCCTTTGCATAGTAAACGCCGTCAAGGAGTCCATCGACTGTAGCCTTGCCGTCTGCGCCTGTGGTGAATTCACCTACAGCGACCCAGTTGCCGTTTGCATCGAGTCTGCTTGCTTCCTCCTTGCATTCCTTGTCTCTGTAGAGCTTAAAGACTGCGCCGGCAAGAGGCTCCTGATCGGGGTTGACCTTAGTGATCTCTATTCTGCCTATATATGCTACGGGGAGATTGAGTTTGATCGCGCTGTAGAAATCGGCGTTGATGAGATACTTGTATGACTGGTTGATGGAGAATCCGCTGCCTTCGCCGCCGGAGCTGTCAGTGGTGTTAGCTCTGATCACGTTGAGGTATTCATAGAACGGACGATACTGATAATCTGAGTCTGCAGTCGCATAGTCAGGGGAATTGATCCCGTTGATATAAATGTACTGTTCGTCATTGGTAACGGGCCCTCTTGAACGGTCGTCTGCATACTGGAGCATCAGATCTTCTTCCGCATCGACTACCTGGTGATCGATCCTTACGTTGTTGTTTCTTGTCTTGTCATAAACGTAGGTCACCTTGGTATGCCAGGTGTAGTTCTGGAGAATGGTGTGACCGGAGTTTTCTTTTACGTCAACAGAAGCTGCAAATCTTGATCCGTTGTGCGCAGGAAGAACTCTGATGGGAAGTCCAAACTGGATGTTAGATGATGAGCTGTCGATCTTGGGGATCTTGGATCCTGCAGGAAGATCCTGACCAAGCTGCTGCAGCGTCGACAGGTCATTCGTGTTAACGCTTGTGGTGATGATGATGGTGGTGATACCGTCAACATTGACCAGCGGTGCAAGATCAAGATAGCTGTTGATGTCTTTCTCTGTGACGTAGAACGTCGTCGGCTGATCGGGATTTCTGAAGGAACCCCATTCGCTCAGATCGACGTCTGCAAATGCGCTTGCCGGCACCAATGCAAGTACCAGAAGCATAGAGAGAAGAATCGCAAATAATCTCTTCGTTTTCATTTCTTTGTCTTCTTTCTTCCAATTAAAAAATTTTGTAGATATTCGTACACATAATTATAAAACAAGGGCCAGCTGAATGCCAACCCTTTTTTACATTTTTTGCTCCAAAATACCGTGTTTTTATCAGTTTTTTGGATATTATTCTCTTCGAAACAGCAGTTTTTTACTATTTAGACAGTTTGCTTGCCGCTGCGGGATCAAGATATACCGTTACGTCCGGATGGAGCTGAAGTATGGATGCTGCTACCTGAGTGTCGATAGGTCCGTTGATCATCTTCTCTACGACGTCAGCTTTGTTTTCGCCTATAGCCATGAGAATGATGCTTCGTGCGTGCATTATGGACTTGATGCCCATGGTGACTGCCTGCTTTGGAACTTCGTCGATGCTCTTAAAGAATCTGGAGTTTACTTCTCTTGTATTCTCTTCAAGATCTACCACGTGAGTGAGTGAATCCCAGGGTGTTCCCGGCTCGTTGAATGCGATGTGTCCGTCTACGCCGATGCCGAGGATCTGAAGGTCGATGCCGCCTGCAGCTTCGATCTGGGCGTCATAGGTCTTGATGTTCTCGAGGTTGATGCCGTCGGGAACGTGAGTTCTGGACTTGTCGATGTCGATGTGATCGAAGAGATTGTGATCCATGAAATAGCGATAGCTCTGGTCGTGGCTTCCGTCAAGACCTACGTACTCGTCGAGGTTGAAGGTTGTGACGTCCTTAAAGGAAATAACTCCTTCCTTATTGAGTCTTGCCAGCTCTGCATAGAGTCCGAGAGGCGTGGATCCTGTCGCTCCGCCGAGGACTGCGTTGGGTTTTCTCTTGAGAAGCTCAACGTACTGCTGTGCTGCCTGCTTTGCGATTTCTTCTTCTGTTCCGATTATGACTTTCATTTTGTTCTCCTTTGCGCCGCCGAAAGCGGCATATATTTAGATTGATTTAAACCGTTTTGTGCTCCGAAGACCGGTCTCCGGATGAGAAGATACTACTCTGTTCTCTTCTCTACGATGCGTCCGTCGTTCTTCTTGATAGAATTTGCCGGCACCACGCCTCTTGAACAGGTCGTGGGATATACGGTAGCATTCCTGCCTACCACAGAACCCGGGTTGAGCACTGCGTTGCATCCTATCTCGCACCAGTCGCCCAGCATAGCTCCGAACTTTCTGCGTCCCGTCTCCATCTGCTCGTCGTCTGATTTGACAACGACGTTCTTTCTGTCGGACTTTACGTTGGAAGTGACCGAGCCCGCTCCCATATGAGCGTGATAGCCGAGGACCGAGTCTCCCACGTAATTGTAGTGAGGAACTTCGCAGTTGTCGAATATGACTGCGTTCTTGACTTCGCAGGAGTTGCCCACTACAGAGCCCTTTCCTACGATTGCGCTTTCTCTTATGAATGCGCAATGCCGGACTTCGGCGCCGTGGTCGATGATGCAGGGTGCTCCTATATATGCGCTCGGATACACCTTTGCGTCCTTTGCGATCCAGATGCCTTCAGACGGATTGTCGAACTCGTCAGCAGGAAGGGTCGGACCGAGTTTGAGTATATATTCCTTAATGTCTCCGAGAACTTCCCAGGGATAATCCTTTCCCTCGAAAAGATCTGCGGCGATGGTGTGCTCCATATCAAAGAGCTCGCTGATTTTAGGTATCATATTTTTATTCTCCTATAGCTATATATGCCTGCCGTTATATCGACTGATATTCTTTGGAGCCGCCTGTTGCGATGAGCCATGTTTTCCGGCGAGCAGGAGGTATGGAATTTGGAGGAGCGCAGGAGTCGAAGATTCGACAAGCGACCCAAATTCCCCTCAGGCGAGCCGCATGAAAACATGAGCGAAGAAGCATTGAGGCGGCGGAACAAGGATATCGTCGATATATCTGTAAGTTACTTTATTTTGATGAGTTTTCCGGCCTGCTTCATTGCAGCGATCATTGAGTCTACTGCTTCTTCTGCAGCTTCCATGGTCTGCGCTTCGGACATGACTCTTAAGACCGGTTCCGTTCCGGATTTTCTGAGAAGCACTCTTCCCGTCTCGCCGAGCTTTGCCGCCGCGGCGTCTACGGATGCCTTAACAATAGGATCTTCCATGGTCTCATCCTTGTCGGTAACGACCACGTTCTTGAGCACCTGGGGATACATGGTGACTCCCTCGACCAGTTTTGCAAGGGTGCTCTTCTGTTTTACTACGGTCTGCATGACCTGGATGGCAGTGAGAACTCCGTCACCGGTCGTTGCATACTTCTTGAATATGATGTGACCGGACTGCTCTCCTCCGATGAGGTGACCGTTCTCAGCCATGTTTTCATATACGAATCTGTCGCCGACAGCTGTCTTTTCATAACCGATGCCCAGCTCGTCGAGAGCCTTGTAGAGACCGAAATTGCTCATGATGGTGGTGACGACTTTGCTGTTTCCAAGCTCTCCAGTCTCCTTCATGTACTTGGCGCACATATACATGATCTCGTCTCCGTTGACTTCCTTGCCGTTCTCGTCAACTGCAAGGCATCTGTCTGCGTCGCCGTCGAAGGCGAATCCTATATCGAGATGGTTTTCCTTAACGAACTTGCAGAGCCCTTCGATATGAGTAGATCCGCAGTTCTTGTTGATGTTGAGCCCGTCGGGGTGATCGTTGATGACGTGAGTTTCCGCTCCGAGAGCGTCGAATACGTTCTTTGCGATCTGCCAGGTGGATCCGTTGGAAGGATCGAGACCGACCTTCACGCCCTTGAAAGAGCATGTTGCGAGGCTGATGAGATAACCTATATAGCGGTTCCTTCCTGCTGCATGATCGATGACGCTTCCCACGTTGGCACCGGTAGCGAGGGGTACTTCCCAGTCTCCGTCAAGGTAGGCTTCTACCTTGTCGAGGACTTCGTCCATCATCTTTTCACCGTCTCCGTTGATGAGCTTGATGCCGTTGTCCGTGAACGGATTGTGGCTTGCAGAGATCATCACGCCGCAGTCAAAGCCCTCGGTCCTTGCAACGTATGCAACGGAAGGAGTGCTGGTGACGTGCAGCAGATAGCAGTCTGCGCCGGCAGCTACTATACCGGCTGCAAGTGCATCCTCGTACATATAGCTGGATCTTCTCGTGTCCTTACCTACTACGATCTTTGCCCTGTAATCGGCCGGATGCTTGAGCTCCGGATTTGCGCCGTAATACCAGCCTATGTAAAGGCCGATCTTAAAGGCGTGCATTGCAGTCAGATCTACATTGGCTTCCCCGCGGAAGCCGTCTGTTCCAAAATACTTACCCATAATTTATTTCTCCCTTACGTAAACGCTTACCGTTTCTGGCGATAAGCTAATATTAACTCCCGATATCTGGGTGGACGCCGTCACCCTGACGGTGGTGTTGCCCAGTACGAACTTTGAACCGTCGGCGCTCAGAGTAACGTCAGCCGCCGACATGCTTCTCAAGGTGGCTATGGGTCCCGTGACCGTAGCCGTTATATATGCTCCGTCAGAAAGTGAATATGATGCATAAAGGTTATCTGCAAGATCTCTCGTACTCACCTCGTACGGATAGTAATAGAACTCAACGCTGCCCGTATCCGACAGATCTATCTCCAGCTTTATATCCTTATCCTTTTCGGAAAGGTAAATGCCTTCGGGAAGTATGGGCACGATGGGGAATTCGGCATCGCCGTATATACCTTCTATGTCTATATCTTCTGAATAAACTTCCGTGACTCCGGAAAGCAGGGACATAGGTCCCTTGACGGTGATCGTAGAAGGTGCCGTTATCCTGTTGACGCTGGCTCCGGCCCAGGGCTGACCGTGGTATCCTGTCGTGAGGACCACCGACTTTGTGGCATAATTTGTAGCGCTGACTGTAATAACCGGTTCGTCGACTCTGACCTTTCCGGAGAAATCGTTACCGGCAAGATCTCTCACCTGTCCCGTTATCTGAAATTCATTTACGTTTTCATATTCGAGATTCGACGCGTCCACAGTGACGACGAAGCCTCCGACTCCGTCCACCAGCTTCTTGGCCCCGTATACTTCGATATATTCGGGATACACTGAGACCACCGTAGCTTCGTATCCGTTCTTGGCGCTGCCTGAGTATGCAACTTCGACGGGAACGGTCTTTACCTCGAGCTCGTCGACGTAGACCCCGATCTTCCTGGAGCGAATGTCCTCTACTGTATATTCTCTGGGAACCGTGACCTCTACGGTTATGAAGTCCTGCCCGAGGGTCAGTTCGGATACGTCCGCAGTCGCCACTATGTTGTCGGCTGTCAGGGTGGAGAGATCTGTCCTTGAACCCCTGACCGTTATATCGACCGTGAAATCTCCGCTGCCCTCTATGGCGAGATTTTTCTCATACAAAGTCTCCGTACCCGTGAGGGTGACGGGGATATTCCTGACTGTCGTCGTGGATGAGGGGTTGACTACGTTGATGACGTATACCCAAAGAGATATGGATATGAGCAGGGAGGTTATCAGTCTTACTATCTTACGACTTTCCATTTATCTTCCTCCATACACTGTTTATCTTAGACATAAGGGTATCCTCCTGACCTCCGTTGAGGTAAGCATCCAGGAGCTGCTTTTCCACGCTCTTGAGATCGAGGAACCTCGAGAGCTTGCCGTTTTTCGCAGTGGAAATGATACCTGTCTCTTCCGAGACTATAATAACGAGAGCATCGGACACTTCGGAAATGCCTATTCCGGCTCTGTGCCTGGTGCCAAGATCTCTGCTCAGGTTAGGATTCTGTGAAAGGGGGAGTACGCATCCGGCGGCGTATACCCTGTCGCCGCGGACTATGACGGCGCCGTCGTGAAGAGGAGCGCCTTTATAGAAAATATTGTCGAGAGTGTCGGAAGTGAGTTTTGCGTCGACGACTGTACCCGATTCGGCTACGTCGTCAAGGGCAGTTTCCTGCTCTATCACTATGAGAGCTCCTTCTTTTCTTGCGGAGAAATACTCTACGGATCTGACTATGGCTTCGACCACAGCCATATTGTATTCCGTACTCATGGACGTCTGTTTGAATCCGATGCGGCTGGATCGTCCGAGGAAATCCAGAGCCCTCCTAAGCTCCGGCTGGAAAACGACGACGAGGGCGACGAGTCCTATGCTCAGCACCCTTCCGATGATCCAGGAAAGAACGTAAAAATGACAAAGCTCTGCAAGAAATGCAATGGCTATAACTACAAGTATGCCCTTCGTCAGCTGTGCGGCTCTCGACGATCTAAGAAATCCCAAAAGGTTATATACGATAAAGGTCACTATCGCTATATCGATAATGTCCGTTACGCTTATCCCTGTTAATATGCCTGTGATGTATTGACCCACTAATGGTATTCCTTTCAACTAATTGACAGTATATTATATTACCCTGACACATTTTTTGACAATAATTTTTATGCGGCTGCACATAAAAAACACATAGAATTCAGTCTTTTGAGCTTTAAGCATATATATTTTTTGTCAAATTTACTTTAGCCTTTCTTTGTGATATCCTTAAGAAAATACCAAGAGGTGGATCATGAACAAAGTATATTATGTGAATACCCTGCAGGTGGGAGAAGAACTTACCGACTTTTTTATGGCTAAGAGCCCCTCGGTAAAGGTCGGATCCAACCACAAGAACTATTTCGATATAACCCTGTGCGACAGAACGGGAGAGGTCAACGGCAAAAAGTGGGACGTCGACGACGTTGAAGGCGCAAACCTCGGCAAGCTCAAAGACGGAGACCTCGTCAAGATAAAAGCCAGCGTTTCCGAATGGAACGGGATCAAGCAGCTGAGAATAGCAAGGATAAGAAGGGCTGACGCAGCCGCAGACGAGCTGGATATGTCCGATTTCATCAAAGCTGCGCTCGAAGCGCCCCAG
>CAZTHD010000035.1:0-9186 GCA_964613315.1 uncultured Oscillospiraceae bacterium
CAAGACCCGCAAGCATGTTGAGGAAGGTGGTCTTTCCCGAGCCGCTGCGGCCCGAAATGCATATGAACTCGCCTTGGTTTATATCAATGTTGATCCCGTCAAGGGCTTTCACAGTATTAGAGCCTATGCTGTAATACATTTTTAAGTCTTTAGTCCTTATTATCGTTTTGTTGCTCATGCATATCTCCGGACTGTCTTTTCTAAACTGCTTCAGTAGGATCCGCGCGAAAATGCAGATCCAGATCTGCCGATAGGTTTTGTAAATATAAAAAAGTAGTATCACTGCAATCAAGCAGCAATACTACCATTCACCGTGTTTGATAATACTGTTCACATGGGTATCAGTAGGTCTCCCGACTTGCATCTCAGGCGAGCAGCATTTCTGCCTTCTCAGACCTATGGCCCAATGACCGGATTTCTCCGACGAACGCTGTTCTCGATGCTTACGGTATAGGATATGCGGGGATTCACACCCCATTCCCTTGTTCAGCGGATACGCCCTTTGGATGCGGAGGCATCCGCCACTAATACCGAATATAAAATTTCAGTTAATATTATAACGCGCATATAGATGTTTTTCAACGATATTTCAGTACATTAACGTTATTCCGGAAGGACATAGTTCCTTTCTTCGCCGGTGAGACCGAATTTGGTTTTGATGCGATCAAGCTTTCTGATCCAGGGATCTCCGAGAGCCCAGAGCACCAGGAAGGTGCAGACACCGTGGCTCAGATCGAAAAAGAAACTCGAAACATATGCGGCGCCTATGGCTGCCCAATTTATAGGATCTATAAATCCGACTATGAAATAGAGATTCATGATCCAACCGTAAAGAAAACCGGAAAGAAGTCCGTATATGCACAGCCTCATGGGAGCATGGTCCGTAAGATTCCTTGCGAAGAGAAGCAGGTCCCCTCTGTTTGTCCCTTCAGGACAGATGCTATCCCAAAAAGCTGCTTTGAAATGCTTTTTATTCTCCTTTTTAAATACGCCTGCATTATGCAATATCCCTGCAAGAAAGCCTACCAGCCCCCATGTGAACATCTGCCAGGGAGTCCAGGGACCTTGCCCGAAAATGAAATTGCTCACAAGAGCTGTAAGAGCTCCAGTGAGAAAGCCTGCCTCCGGGCCGAAGGATACGGCCGTTATAATTATAACTGCAGAGCAGGGTTTAAAGTTGGGAAGCGGTATTATCTCAAATACGGTCCTTCCGACTACTGCAATGGCAGCCATTACAGCTATGGGGACCATATCCCTTGCCTGCGCTTTTTTCTTGTCGAAGACAAGAAAGAAAGGTAGAGCCGATATTATCAGGAATACAAAGCCAATGATCAGGTCTGAGTTGAGTATGATATAGTCCCAGAAGGTCCGCTCGCCCACTACATTAACAGTCGGCCTATGGGTATGATAGTAGATGAATGCCACCATCATGATGGGCAGCACTATGAGGACGACCCAAGCTGCAGCCTTTGTCCGGCGGCTTGCAAACAGCGCCGTCGTTTTATTTTCTTTATCTACATATGCTTCTGGCATGATTCTATGACCTCCTCACAGGTTATATCCATGGGGAAATAATCTCCTGCTATGCGGTTTGCATCCGTAGTATAGAAGCGGTTGCCGGAAAAGAATTCTGAAGGATCTCCCTCCGACATAAGCTGACCGTCGAACATTAGGGCGCAGCGGTCTGAATAGGCAGCAGCAAAATCCACATCATGAGTAACAACAAGAATAGAGACCCCTTCTGTGCAAAGGCCCTTAAGGATCTTTGCAAGCTCGGCCTTCGCATAAGCGTCTAAGCCTTTAGTCGGTTCATCGAGTATCAATACATCTGCATTTTTAAGAAGCAGCTTTCCAAGGGCAAGTCTTTGGGTCTCTCCTCCGGAAAGATCGTAAGGATGTCTTTCCAGAAGATCCGTAAGTTCTAGTTTTTCTGCTGCCTTAAGAGCAGCATCTCTGTCGCCGCCGCTGCTGTCAAGAAGCTCCTTTTCTGCAGTGTCTGCAACAAATAAAGATCTGACGTTCTGCGGGAGCATACAAAGCTTTTTGCCCTTTGAAAGCTTTACTTTGCCCCTGTAGGGTTTTGACAGGCCGGAAATGCACTTAAGAAGCGTTGTTTTGCCGGCTCCATTACCGCCAAGAAGACAGAAAAGCTCCCCGTAATGAAGGGAGATATCTGCGCCTCTCAGTACATCGGGCGAGCTTTCAGAATATCTGAACCAAAGTTCCCTCCCCTCAAGAACAGGAGCGACTTTTCCTTTATCAGGTACTTTTTCTGGATCCTTATCTGAAAAATCGTCCTCTAAGATAAGCTGACCTAAGTCATACATTTCTTCGAGACGCTTTCTACCGTCGCGTACGGTAAGAGGAAGGTCCTTCGTCACGCCAAGTTCACTGAATATGCGCACTGCGGAAGGTAGGCCGAAATAAATGCGACTTTTTTCTGCACTTTCTGAAAGACTCTCAGCTATCTCCTTCGGAGCCCCGTCTGAAAGCACCCTTCCCTTGTCCATGGTGACTATCCTGTCGGCTGCAGGGACTACATCGTCAAGTCTGTGCTCTGTCAGAAGTATGGCCACGCCAAGCTCTCTGTTGATCCTTTGTACAGCCTGTAGAAGAGACCTTGCGGCAAGAGGATCGAGCATGGAGGTGGGTTCGTCGAGGATCAGAAGTTTAGGACCCATGGCAAGGGCAGAGGCCAGATTCATGAGCTGCTTCTGGCCGCCTGAAAGCTCACTTGTCTTGCTCCTGAACCAGGTCTCCATGCCAAAAAAAGCCGCCATCTCAGCGACCCTTCTCCTAATGACTGGAACGGGCAGGCCCATATTCTCAAGACCGAAGGCAAGCTCATGCCAGACAAAGTCAGTTACTATCTGATTATCCGGATTCTGCTGAACAAAGCCTATCTCGGATGCTGCCGTGAGTTCCGGAATGTCCTCTATATCTTTGTCAGCATAGAGGATCCTTCCTTCCTTTGCACCTGCAGGCTGCAGACCCGGTTTGGCATGGCGAAGCAAGGTCGTCTTGCCGCAGCCTGAAGGACCGCAGAGCACCACGTATTCGCCTTTATCTATATGAAGATCTGCACTGTCCAGAGCTCTTTTACCTGAACCCGGATATGCAAAGCTTAGATTTTCGATATGCAAGAGCGCCACTTTATAGCCTCCTTTGTTTCAAGTATGCCTGGCAAAAACATGAGAACAGCAAAAAAAATGAACATGGTATAGGTAGCAGGACCGAGAATGGCGGGACTCATTCTCGGATAAAACTCCATATTCCCGTGACCGTACGATCTGGCCAGTATACATATGCCGCCTACGGCAAGTATCAGTCCCAGAGTCCTTGCGTCTCTCCCATCGAAGCGGAAGAGGTGAAAGGTCGTGCGGCGTCTTTGCCCGTATCCCCGAGCCCTCATGGAATCGGCTGTTTCGATGGCATTTTCAAGGCTCATGGTAAGGAGCACCGAAAGGTTGCGAAGAGCAAAGCCCATTTTTTGAAAAAGCCTTGTACCTTCCTCGCAAAGCATGGCCTGTGACTGCTTGATATCCTTTCTGTTCTCCTGAAGCTGAGGTATGAAGCGAAGAGTCATGGTTATGAGAAGGGCTGTGCCGGGAAAGGCTTTGCCGAAAAGGTAAAGGAATTTATCTGACGTCATAACTACCTGATAACAAGTGAACCATATGATGACGGCACATAAGGAAAATGCCGACACGAGCCCATAGACCGTTGCTTCAAGGGTATACCAAAGATGATTGTACTCAAATAGTGGGGTCACACCCCTGTGATTAAAGAGGGGATTAGCCAAGGCTATGAGTATAAACATGGGAAGCACGAAACGCATGGTCATCCTGTAGGCTTTCCATCCGCGAAGCCTTATGGAAAACCAACTTGCTCCGAAAAAAGATAAGATGACTGTCACAGGATGCATGCAAAGAAGCGTCAATACAAGCACCATGACAAAATAAGACATGCTTACGGCAGGATGAAGATTATCAAAGTATCTTAGTTTCAAGGATGAGTCTCCTTCCAATCAGATCCGCCGAGTACATCACCGCCTTCAAGGTCAAGACCAAGGTCACAGGTGTAGTTCCATTCGATAATATCTCCGGCTTTGACATAATAGACTCCGCATCCGTAGTTCGGATACCATTTGTTGACGCAATACATCCATCCGGACCAGCGTCCTCCGTCGAATTCATAAAGGTTGTTGATCCCGTCCACATAGCAGCCGCTTCCAGTACCGCCTCTATAGGACATATGGATCTTGTATTTGCTGCAGACAGCAGCGAGCACGTCGAAGACTGTCTGTCCGTCTTCTATCTCAACAGTAGTTACAGGCAGTATGACGCCGCTGGCAGGTACTATTCCTGCCCATTTGCTTTCGAGATGCATACCGTTGTTTACGGCTGTATCGCAGCGTATGGTTATGGTAACGGTCTTTCCGGAAGTACCGGAACTGCTTCCGCCCTGATTATCGTTATTTCCGGTGCCAGTCGAAGTCCCTGTGCCTTGGGAATTACCCGACTGATTGCCGCCTCCCTGGAAGGTGTCGGAAACATTCCCTGTTTGCGATGATCCCTGTCCAGAGCTGTTGCCACCGCTGTTGCCTGAAGGGACTGCAGAACTATTTCCGGAGGCCTGATTTCCGGAGCCTACAGAAGAACTGTTACCGGAAGCACCCTGATTGTTCTGATTTCCACTCTGGTTTCCCTGACTATGAGAACTGCCTTCTTGGCTGTCCCCGCTATACATTTCCTGGATCGCGGTCTGGGATGTATTGCTGTCACTTTGCTCATCCTTTTTCCCGAAACTGAACGCTTCTGAAAACCAGGAACCGGAACTGCTGCTTTGAGTATTCCCGCTTTGCTGGCTGCTTTCCTCGTAATCAAGATCAAGTTTGCCGCTGTTTTTCTTTTCAGATGTACTTCCGCAGGAACAAAGGGATAGCACCATCAGAAGTGCAAGCATCATACATATGATCTTTTTTAATTCTTTTCTCATTTTTGATTCTCTCTTTGATTTACCACCGGTAACAACTTCCTTGATAGTGTCTCTAAAGCAAAGACGGTATCATAAAAAAAGAAGAAGGTAATGTTACATAAATGCTGTAATATTACCTTCACCTTGTTGGAATATTAATCTTACTTCAGTAGGTCTCCCGACTCGCATCTCAAGCGGATATCTGCACAGCCTTCTCAGAAACACTGCTGAAGGGCAGCATATACATCTGATGACCGGTTTTCACCTATTTGCAGCATCCTCGACGCCCACGGTATTGGATATGCGGGGCCTCAAACCCCATTCCCTTATTCAGCGGATACGCCTTGCCTGTTTCCGGGCCTTTGCGGCCGCACCGCCACTAAAGTGTATTAAATTCTCGGGGGAATCCCTTCCCCACCATTATTATACCACCAAGAACGACTGATGCAAATTCTCACTAAGTTTATTCACTCAATGTTCATTTGCTTGCTCTTTTGGTTGTATCGCCTTTGAACTGTCTGGTGACTTTTCACCTGTTGCACCTTTAGTACTTGCCGGAGCCTTTTTTCGTTTTTTCTTTCTTGCCGCCTCCGGATGTTCCCTAAGATATGCCTCTTGTTGCTTCTTTTTTTGAGCCTGCTCTATTTTCCGTTCTCTGCTTCTTTGCTTTTTGTATTTCTTATGCTCTGCGTATAGTAAGGATTGATGCTCATACTCATCAAGAAAGAGTGAATATCTTTTGTACGGTTCTTCGATAGTAAAAGCTTTCAGACCAGATGCTTCAAGTAATTCATCCCAACTTCCGAAACGCTCTATAAGGTAGCGCCATCCCTCGATCTCGCCTTGGCGAGGAGTGTGACCGAGTTTCTTCTTCTCATCTATAATGTAGGCGATCAAATCGGAATCGCTATCGTTTTTATGATACTCTTTAAAAGCCTCTTCCTTTGCATTGAGTGCCTTTAAAGTCCTACTTATTATAAGCTGAACATGATAGTTGTTAAGCTCATTTTCATCTTTATTTTTCTTTGGTTTCTTAGTATTATTTGTCGTCATATGCACAAAAAGATAAGAGGTTAACTCAACCCATACAGAGGTCAAACATTTAATAACCTTTATCTTCTTCTAACACACAACTGCTTCAGTAGGTCTACTGACTTGCGCCTCAAGCAATCTTTGATCTGCCTTCTCAGGAATTGCCCCAATGACCGGTTTTCACCGACGATCAAAGATCTAAGCACCTACAGCATCTGCTAATGCGAGGCCTCACACCCCATTTCCTTGTTAAGCGGATACGCCTGACCTGTTTCCAAGATCTTTACGGCCGCACCGCCTCTGAAACATACTATTAAATTGTACTTAAGTATACCATATCATAAAGTTATTACAATACTTACAAAGAAAAAACTCCCAAAACTCCCAAATCGATATCATTCTTTATGTTGTAATTTACACCTTAAATCTACCAAATTTTAGTCGAAATATTACTATTATTTACCTGTTATTTACTTCCATCTAATGGATAAATATGTCAAAAATATGCCTTAATATTATCGGCAAAAGCTCCATTTAAGAACAAATGTTTTTGATATTTCACTATTTAGCGTAGAAATCACTTATGTGATATTTGATACCCCCCTTTTTGGCCTTTCTCGTGGCTTAACTAGTGAAGGGGTAAATATTTTTGCTTCTCCAAAACAACTGAATAATCGTCATCGGTAAAGATATGACTGTGCGATGAAATGAGCGCAGCGACGCCGTGTGAAAGGGTGCAGGGCAGGCATAGAAAAACGTATATCGAAAGGACGGTGCCACATAATTATTTATTTAATTATTGAGTTAGTTACTACCTGAAAAGAATCATATCTATGTATATCTATGATACCAAACAGAGCTACATGGATCTTCTTTGATTTTCTTTTCAGGAAGTAACAAGAAAAAAGGAGGAAAGTAAAAATGCAAAATGATGTGATAAGCAGAGAAGCATTCCGAGCTTCTGATCTGGCTGTAAACGACTACTGTTACAATACTGTTCCGGGAACGTTCGATGCAGTCCTTCAGATCAAAGCTCAAGGGACAAAAGGCATACTTAGGGTCTTCTTTTTGTTCGATGACGGAAGAAAAGTTATAGCACCTGTGTATCATTGGCAAAAGTATCTTGGGTTTTATGAGATACCACTTGGAAGCAAGGTAAGACTCACCTACACAGAAACCGTAAAAGGGACCTATTTGACAGGAGCAGAAGTGCTGATAACAGGGGTATGAAGAACAGGAACGGGGCTATAGCTTTTTCTTAGCAAGCATCGCCTATCAGTCCCAAAGGACATCGGCAGTGCTTCTTGGGGGTAGCCCCAAACCCTTAGGGAAAGGAGATAAACGTTGAAAGAAAATACAAGCAGAAAGCATGAGGTACACCTCAGATTAAACGATGAGGAGCATCAGGCATTAGAAAGAAACAGCATCAAGTGCAAGCTGACAAAGCAGGTCTATCTTAGAAAAATGTGCCTTGATGTAAAGCCTAAGGAATGGCCACCAATGGAACTCTTCCGTGTGATCAATGAGCTGCAAAAGATAACAAATGACATGTACTTTATTGCTCGTGCTTCAAGCACACAGCACTGGTTAGATGAAGACCTTTATTGGGATAATGTTGAAAAGCTGAAAAGGGTATTAAAGGATCTGTTTGATCAGATCTTTGATTAAAGAAAAGAGGGGTATTGATGAGTAGAGCAAAAATTGATTACAAAGAGCTTTCTTCATCGATCGCTTATGAAGAGTTGTTCATGAACGATCAGGAAAGGGCAGATTTAAGAAAACCAAAAGTAGATGAGATCGAATTGGCAGAGCTAGTGCCATTTAAGGAGCATCCCTTTCAAGTCAGAGAGGATGAGGAGATGGAGAGACTAAAGGAAAGCATTAAGGAGTATGGAGTATTGGTCCCTGCCCTGGCAAGACCAGCTGAAGATGGCAAGTATGAGCTTGTATCAGGACACAGGAGGATGGCTGCCTGCAAGGCTCTTGGGATGAAAACTATGCCTGTCATAATCAGAGATCTCACAGATGAAGAAGCAGTCATAACTATGGTCGATGCAAACCTTCAAAGGGAACACATACTTCCATCTGAAAAGGCATTCGCTTACAAAATGAAGATGGATGCTATGAAGCGAAGCGCTGGCAGACCGCCAAAAGAAAATGTGCGCCAAGTTGGCACGAATTTCAGAGCAGACAGAGAGATAGCGGCAAACACAGAAGACAGCGCGCGTCAGATCCAGCGATATATACGTCTTACAAGCCTTATTCCGGAATTACTGAGTCTAGTTGATAAGGGTTCCATAGCTCTCACTACGGCAGTGGAACTTTCATACCTTAAGCCCTTTGAGCAAGAGTGGGTGCAGGAAGCCATCGATTACGAGAAGTGCACGCCATCTTTATCACAGGCAAACAGGCTCAAAAAAGCTTCTCAAAGCGAATATCTCATGCGAGATGATGTATTTCTCATGATGCAGGAAGAGAAGCCAAATCAGAGGGGAAATATCAAGCTGTCAAGAGAAGAACTGAGCAAGTTCTTCCCTTCTCATTATACGGACAGTGAAATAAAAGAGGCTATCCTTAAGACATTAGAGCAAATAAGGGAGAAAAGGTCCAGAAGTGACCGTGATGCAAGATAAAGGAGACAAAAGGGATATATGGGAAATGAAAAGCGATTAGCAGCAATCGGATATGGAAACTACGTTATAAACCTAAATGATCCGGAGGATGATCCTTTGACAATACCAAAACATGCACTGGAGACACTGGCAAAGTTTTTCCTGGAGGAAATGATAAAGGACTATTCAAAGAACAAAAAGATATAAGAAGGACTCAAGGATGTAAATGTACGGCGAAAAAACGCTTCGCCGTACATTCGTCTTTTCAAAAAAGAATATATACAATCATGTTAAGGAGGATAGCAAATAGATGAAAGCAGTCATATACGCAAGATACTCGTCGGATAATCAGAGGGAAGAATCCATAGAAGGTCAGATCCGTGAGTGCAAGGAATATGCCGAAAAGAAGGATATAACCATTGTAGACAGCTATATCGACAGAGCATTCTCTGCTAGAACAGCAGACAGACCGGAGTTTCAGAGAATGATCAAGGACAGTGAAAAAGGGATCTTTGATACCGTACTTGTCTGGAAGCTAGACAGGTTCTCAAGAGACAGGTATGAC
>CAZTHD010000036.1:0-9063 GCA_964613315.1 uncultured Oscillospiraceae bacterium
GAACATAGGCGGTTCCTTTACCATATCTATCTCCATGGCGTACTGGTTTCTCGGAGCAAAGGCATCGCCTACGATCTTGTTGTAAAGTGAAGGCGGTGTGCCGGGGATGGAGAACATCTCCGTCCCTCTTTCGGCAAGCTGCGGCATGGATGAAAGCAGAGCCCATGTGTAGGGGTGTCTCGGATCGTAGAAGACGTCTTCTATGGTTCCGTACTCCACTATCTGTCCGCCGTAAAGCACTGCTACTCTTTCGGCAACGTTTGCAACGACACCCAGGTCGTGGGTGATATATACGGTGGTGAATCCCAGATCTTTCTGAAGGTCCTTGATGAGCCTGATGATCTGAGCCTGGATGGTAACGTCCAGAGCTGTTGTAGGCTCGTCGCAGATGAGGATCTTGGGCTGGCAGGAAAGAGCGATAGCTATAACTATCCTCTGTCTCATACCGCCTGAATACTGGAAGGGATAATCGTCGAATCTCTCTTCGGGATCGGGGATACCTACCTTTGCCATGATGTCAAGAGTCCTGGCCTTGGCCTCTTCTCTTGAGCACTTCTGGTGCTTTAAGATGACCGTCATGATCTGCTCGCCTATGGTGATGACAGGGTTAAGAGAGGTCATAGGATCCTGGAATACAGTGGCGATCCTGCGTCCTCTGATCTGCTGCCAGTCTTCGTCGTTCTTGACCTTGGTGCAGTCGGTGATGGCATAGCCCTTAAGGGTGTTGGTAGCCTCGTCTATGCCCTTGTACTCAACAAGGAAAGTCACGTCTTCGAACACGTTCCTTACGACTGAGAGGTCACTGAGGTCTTCTCCGTGTTCCATGGCGGCTTTGAATGCTGCGTTGATCCTGCGGATGAATCTCTGGCGCTTGACTTTGGGGAAACGGCCGATGGAAAGGAGGTACTCGTAAGCGAGTATCTTGTTTCTTTCGATGACTTCCTTTGACAGACCTTCGGGATTGGAAGGATCGTCAGGAGTTGCGATCTTTTGCTTGCGCAATGCCGTAAGTTCCTTGATCTTGTTGTCTATGTTGGCTCCAAGAGACGGGTCTGCCTTGAAGTTTGCCTTGCGGGTCTTTACGATGTCTTCTCTCTCTTTGAGGAGAGCTGCTCTTTCAGCTTCCAGTTCTCTCTGCTCCTGGGCGAGCTTTTCCATGAGAGCAACGTCATCGGGATTCTTTCTGTCCAGAGTCTGGATGAAGTTCTCCTTGTCGACTATGCCGTCGGAAAGAGCCTTGACTTTCGTGTCGTACTGCTCTTCTTCGTACTCAGTAAGTGCCTGAGCGCGCTGGCGCTGGAGTTTGAGATCTTCGATCTGGTTGAGTTCTGTTGCGCCTCTTTCGAAGGTCGAGTACTTGTTGAGAGTATCGTTGAGCTTTGTGAGAAGTTTTTTATTCTCGTCGTTGAGCTCGATATTTGTTTCGGAAAGCTCATCGTCATAGAAGATGATGGATCCGTTGGAAATGAATCCGTTGGAGTCGAGCATGCCGGCAAAGGTCTTGGTAAGAACTGACTTACCGGAACCGGACTCACCTACGATAGCGATGGACTCGTTCTCATAGATATCCAGGGATACCCTGCGTATAGCTGTAAGTATCCTGCCTCTGACGTTGAACTTTACTTCAACATCCTTTAAGGAGAGTAAAACTTTCTTTTCTTCTGCCATAGTCTTACCTCCTACATATGGGTTCTCGGATCCGTTGCGTCAGCAAGGTTCTGACCGAGAACATAAAGGATGATAGTCAAAACGGCTGCGATGAATACAGGCGGCCAGAACTCCCACCAATAGGTAAGGAAAGCTGTCTGAGCTTCCTGGATCATACGTCCAAGGGATGCTACGTTTGCCGACAGACCTACGCCTATGTATGAGAGGAAAACTTCCATGGATATATATGACGGAAGCTCTGTGGCAAGTATCGTAACTATGACCGAAGTAAGGAAAGGCATGATGTTCTTTGATACTATTCTGGAGGTCGGAGTACCGAGGCATCTGGATGCCAGGGAGTACTCACGGTCTCTGATGATGAGTACCTGAGTTCTGAAGAAATATGCTATTCCGAACCAGCCTGTTATGGTCAGTGCGAATATGAAGCTCCAGAAGCCCGACCCTATGACGTAGACGAGAACCGTTATCATGAGTATGAACGGCACGTTCGCTATGATGCTGTAGATGACCAGCAGCACCTGGTCGACGCTCTTGGAATAACCCCATACGGCGCCGACTACGACGCCTATGGTCATATTGATCGCTGCGCATATCATAGCAAGGAGCAGCGAAGTCCTTGCTGAGGACCATATACCGTAGAAGATGGAGTTGCCTGTGCTTCCTGTTCCCAGTATCCACTTGATACCGCCCTGTCCTCTTTCCGCGAAATACTGCATGGCTTCCTTCGGACTGAGGTGGAAGGAAGTGGACAGCGTAACGTTCTCATTTGGTCTGTAGGGACAGAAGATCGGCAGAACGAAGGAGCAAAGAAGCAGCAGCACCAACAGTACGATCATGACCCAGCTTGATTTCTTTCTGAAAAAGACTCT
Organism: uncultured Oscillospiraceae bacterium; assembly: GCA_964613315.1. GTDB lineage: Bacteria > Bacillota > Clostridia > Peptostreptococcales > Anaerovoracaceae > RUG13409. The sequence goes on from CAZTHD010000036.1 coordinate 2,538, forward strand.
GAAAACCGATCTCCAATACGAGTATCTCGGCGCAATGATCTTTTCAGATTCAATTGTATCGTGGTCTATAAATCTAAAGAGCTCGTCTTCATTGACCACTGCATTTGTATCGATATCCGCCATAATTTACCTCGTATTGTTGTTTTCGAATGAGATCCTGGGATCGTATTTAGCCATAAGCAGATCGCCAGCGATCATTGATATCAGTGACAGTGTGGTGTAGAAAACGGTACATGCGACGATGATGCCGTTATCGTGGCTGTTGATAGCCGTGGTAAGCAGGTTACCTACACCGGGAACACTGTAAACACGCTCCGTGATGATAGCTCCGACAAGGCATCCGAGTATGCTTCCGGGTATACCGTGTACGATGGGGATGACAGCATTCTTGGAAATGTGCTTGCCGAATATCTCCCCTTCCGAAAGCCCTTCTGCTCTTGCGAACTTTACATAATCTGAATTCATCTGGTCTATCATAAATCTTCTCATCCACCTCATGTGACCTGCGATGTCACGAAGGGCAAGAGAAAGGACCGGCAGTATATATGCGAGGATCATCACGCTTGCATTTGCGAATTTGTATGGCAAGTGGAAGACCCTGGTCCCTATGGCCGCAAACATGAATATGTATGCAAGGGACGGAACCGCCGAAATAAATATGATATATGCATTACCTATCTTATCTCCGATACTGTCTTTGTTCTTGGACATGAGTATGCCAAGAGGAAGACCGAGGAGATAAGCGATAACTGTAGCTATGATACCGATGACGAAAGAGTTTTCAAGCATTGAAAGTCCCGTCCTGTTGTATCCGATAACGGTGTACTTATCGGGATAGTACTCTTTTTCGTAGTCGGTAAGTGTGCCGTAGTTGTATGTCAGCTGATGGAAATCGATGGCCGTTTCATCATACCTGTCAGTGCCTACATAGTTAGGATACTGAGTACGGGAATACTTAAGGTCTCCCGTGGGCTGGGTGATTACCGTGGTTATCTCCTGCCCTCTGAACCTGGTGAAGGATGTTCCCAGGCTGATAGAGAACCAATTCTGGTGTATGAAGGGGAATCGGCCGTCAAAGTACAGCTGGTATTTGTGTTCCGTACCTGAACCCACGATTGCAAAAAGCCCGCTGTAAGGGTCCTTTTCGAACCTGACGTATCTGTCTGTAAGCGCAGGATCTGTAACATCGTTTTTGGACTCGAAGTGGAAGAAGTTTCCGAAATAGGTGATGAGCCTTGAAACCTGGTTCTTTTCGTCTACTGCAAGCAAATATCCGGTCCCGCCCGGTTTAGAGCGTCCGTTAGTATATTTTAAAGGCTTGAGATATACGATCTTGTAGCCTTCGCTTTCGTATTTTGCAATGAACTCTTTAACTGAAGGGTTCCTTGAATAGTTGTCTGTCTGAATGACAGCTCTGTCGTTTATGAATTGTTCGTTCTCAGTGTATGCGGGACCGTACAATTCCGTATATTTTGTCTGAAGGAAAGTCGTATAGTTAACAAAATCCAGGTAACCGTACTTGGAATACATGGTGTATTCGTAGTAGGTCCTGTCGTTTCCGCTCCTCTTGTTCCATACGTCGTCTGTCTGGAAAATAGCCGATCTGTCTATGAGTGAATAGACTAGGGTCATAACAGCAAGGACTACGACAAACAGAGAGAAGATAGAGAACAATATACGCTTCCAGAGATATCTGTTTTTCATATTAATTACTCTGTCTATAACACGAACACATCAGAGGATGCTCAGGGCACCCTCCGATGTGTCTATTTTAGATGTTAGATTGTTCGAACTATATATTTTCTTTAGATTAGAAGAGTCCGATAACCTTTGTCATGTATCCTGCACCATCGCCAAGGAATGTGTCGAGGTATGTGCAAGGATCTCCGAAGTCGGGGCCCCAACCGGAACCGTAGAAGAAGTCTGCGTTGAGAGCTTCGCCGTTGGATGCTCTGTATCCGGATGCATAGAAATCAGCGGATGTTGTTGCTTCTACGAGGTTGATGACGACCTTGTCAGCACCGAGGCATCCTTCGATGACCTGCTTTACTGCCTGAGCCTGAGCTGTGTTAGCTGCAGATGCGGAGTAGTAAACAACGTCGATCGTTACCGGCCAGTTGACTGTCTTTCCGAGTTCTTTCTCAGCCTTTGCAAGGTATTCCTTTGCTGCTTCAGGTGCATACCATCCGTCTACACCGTCTGCAACGTTGATGTCCTTGTCAAGCTTGGAGAGGTAGTACTGAACCATTTCGCCATACATTGTTCCTGCAGGGAATTCATGTCCGTCCTTATCCTTCTGAGCTGTGGAGAGCTGAACGAATTCAGGATGTGTGTACATGTTTCTGAGGTTGGTGAGCTTAAGATCTTCGCCTCTGGAAACTGCATTGTAAGTTCCTTTGTCGAATGCGTGGAGAACAGCTTTTCTGAAGTTCTTGTTCTGGAGAGCAAGCTGAGTATCGATCTTCTGATCCTCTGTCTTCGGGGAAGCGCATGTTCCAGCTTCGAGCTGATATGTTCCTCTGTTTACGTTGAGTCCGCCGAAGTAAGTGGTGGATGTTGTGTCGGAAACATAGGAGTACTTGTCAAAGAGACCATCGTCCTTTGCAAGCTTGAGTGTACCTGTGGATTCTGTAAGTCCCATTCCTGCATATACGCCGTTCTTGACGTCGTTGTATGTTGCAACGGGATCTTCGCCTGCATCGTATACCCATGTGATGGAGTCGATCTTTACGGATTCAGGATCATAGTATCCAGCGTTCTTTACGACCTTGATCTCGGAAGCGTCGTTGAGCTTCTGGAGAAGGAATGCGCCGTTGTAGACCTGGGAATAAAAGTCTGCTGCGTTACCAAACATGACGGTTCCTGCAGAAACTGCTTCTGCATATTCTGATCTTCCGAATACACCGCCGTTAGCTTCATAGAAGCTTCTGCAGATCGGAGCGAAGCAGGAGTATGTGAGCATTGTCATGAAGTAGCTTGTGGGATGTCCAAGAGTTACTACGAGAGTATACTTGTCAGGAGCCTTGTATCCAACGTTGTCAAAGCTTCCGCCGTAGTAGAGATAATCGCTTACGCCGTAAACGATATCAGCTGTGGGATCTCCCTCAACGCCCATAGCGATGAGCCATTCAAGGCCTGCTTCAGCGTCGAGCATGTGCTGCATACCTGCTACGAAGTCATCAGCTGTGCATTCTGCATACTGCTGACCTTCGGATGTGTACCAATATGCTCCCTGTCTGATGTGGAACGTATAGGTAAGTCCGTCTTCAGATACTTCCCAAGACTCTGCGAGTGCAGGGATCATCTGTCCAAGGTTGTTGTACTGTACGAGGTTGTCTGTGCAGTTTACAAGGATCTCAGTGTCGCTCTGGCTGGATGTGTTGAGTGTATCCAGTGTTACAGGAGCTGTGGAGAATGTGTATCTGTAGTCCTTGTTGAGTACATGACCCTTGCTTGTAAGATATCCGGCAGGATCATATGTGCCTTCGCCCTTGACAGCGGCTGCCCACTGCTCAAGAAGTTCAGCTCTTTCTTCCTTTGTAAGGAAGTCGTCAGAGATGACCATGCCCTTCCATCTGTCATCGTCATTTCCCCACTGTACGTAAGGTACTGTTCTGGGAGCGATTCTGGAGATGGTATAAGCACCGCCCTGAGTTGTTGTCGGAACGAATGTTGCCGAATCGAGCAGATAAGCTTCAGCCTGTGCATAAAGAACGAATCTTGCATCGTCACTCTCTGCGGCCTTTGCTGCTGTCATAAGGTCAGCATAGTCTCCGAGAACGCCAGCATAGACCTCTTCATCGTCCATACGGGCATAAGATTCCGGTCTCTTTGCCTTTCCGCAGGATGCAAGTCCGAGGACCATTACCATTGCGAGAAGAACTGCGAGAACCTTTTTCAGTGTTTTCATAAGAATTTACCTCCTAATGCTTGTGCATTTTTAGCCTACTAACACTAAAATTTGTTCAAATTGTTTGTTAGTCTATCATAGAAAAAAAAGAGTGTCAATAATCAAGCATCATTTTTTATTGTGCTTAATGCATTGAAAAATCAATGTTTTATTGTTAGTTTAGCACTGCCTTGCAGATTCTCTTCATTATTTATATATATGGCACAAGAATAGCCGCTTTTAGTCTGAAAAAACTGTAGATATATAATAGAAAGAAACTAATGTGGAAAAAACCAAATACGAACGTTGCCTATTGCAAACTGGACTAACGTTCACATTTTTGTCAAAACCCGATCCTTTTTCATATATAAAGCAAACATTTTCTCAAAAAAAGCGATATTTATGCTTGACAATCGGGTGCCCGGTGACTAAAATGCTTTCAATACCACAAAAAATATAAAAAATATTTGTTATTCAGGCACAAAATTTGGTGCATTTTGGAAAGGAAGAAGTTATGAAAAAATTTTTAGCAGTAGTAATGGCACTGGCCATGGTATTCAGCTTCGCAGCCTGCGGAAACGGAGGAAATAAAGGCGGACACGCCGACAATGAACTCTACGTCGGAGGCATCGGAGCTCTCACAGGCGATTACGCAAACTACGGACTCTCCGTAAAGTACGGCGCTGAGGTCGCAGTAGAAGAGATCAACGCAGCAGGCGGCATCAACGGAATGAAGATAGTCTTCGATATGCAGGACTCCCAGGCTGATCCCGAAAGCGCAAAGAGCGCATACGGAAAGCTCATGGACTGGGGCATGGATATCTCCATCGGAACAGTAATGTCCGGCGAGATGGCATCAGTCGCGGCAGAATCCGCAAACGATGACATGTTCATGATCAGCCCCTCAGCATCCAACGATACCTGCCTTGACGCAAGCAGCAACGCATTCAGGATCTGCTTCTATGATTCTTATCAGGGAATCGCAGCAGCTGACTACGTAAAAGAGAACCTTGCAGGAAAGAAAGTCGCAGTATTCTATCAGAGCGACCTCGACTACTCCATCGGTCTTTATGAATCCTTCGACGCTCAGGCAAAGAAAAATGGCATCGACGTCGTAGCGGTACAGTCCTTCACATCCGATGAAAAAGACTACACAACACAGATCAACGCTCTCGCCGATTCCGGCGCAGAAGTAGTCTTCATCCCGATCTACGCAGCAGAGGCATCCATGTTCCTCTCCCAGGCAAAGAACGGAACAGACAACGCAGTATTCGCAGACGGAGTTTACTTCTTCGGATGCGAAGGTCTTGACGGTATCCTCGGAAAGGTAGCAGGAAACGAAGCGACAGCAAACAACGTTCTGATGCTCACACCTTTCGCAGAATCCAGCACAGATCCTGCAGTACAGAAATTCGTAGCAGCCTACCAGGCAAAGACAGGTGCAGTTCCCGATCAGTTCGCAGCAGACGGCTATGACGCAGTTTACGTCATCAAGGCAGTCCTCGAATCCATGGGAGTCAGCAAGTCCTCCGAGGTTTCCGGAGCAAAGGTAGCTGAAGCTATTACAAAACTCTCCTACACAGGAGTTACAGGCGAAATGACATGGGAAGCTAACGGCAACACCAACAAGCTGGCCATGGCTATCATCTACAACAACGGAACAGGTTCCGTTTTCGGAGAATAATCTCCAAATATCTATCGTCCATTAATACTTTTTTCAACTTTCTACATACTATTCTAAAGGATTTCGCTTCGCTCCCTTGAATTTGGGGGCGAAGCGAAAGCTATGTAATCATGACAGTATTTATTAGAACTTTAATCAGCGGTCTGAACCTCGGAAGCATCTATGCGCTCATCGCGCTTGGCTATTCCATGGTATACGGGATCGCAAGAATGCTAAACTTCGCCCACGGCGATATTATCATGGTCGGCGCATATGCCGGGATAGTTGCAGTCCTGAATCTCGGACTGCCGCCCCTTCTTGGCATCCTTTTCGGTGTCGTGATATGCGCAGTCCTTGGCATGCTCATTGAAAGACTTGCATACAAGCCTTTAAGGCAGGCCCCATCCCTTTCGATACTCATCACTGCCATCGGAGTCAGTTACCTGCTCCAAAACCTGGCTCTGATGATTTTTGGTTCTGAGCAAAAAGCCTATCCGACCTTTGCAGGAGTCAAGAGCTTCATGATACTCGGCGTAAAAGTCGACAGCATCACCCTACTCACCCTGGCGGTCACAGCTCTTATCATGATAGGCCTTACACTCTTCATCAACAAGACGAAGATAGGAAAAGCCATGAGAGCGGTATCGGAAGATAAAGGAGCGGCAGAGCTCATGGGAATAAGCACCGACAGGACCATAACCATAACCTTTGCCATAGGCTCGGCCTTAGCAGCCATAGCAAGCGCCTTCTACGGCGCTACCTACGTGTACGTGCTGCCCACAACAGGCTCCATGCCCGGTATCAAAGCCTTTACCGCTGCGGTGCTCGGAGGCATAGGATCTATACCGGGAGCAATGCTCGGAGGCATAATGCTGGGTCTCATCGAGCAGTTCGCAAAGCAGTACATTTCCACGCTATGGTCCAACGCCATAGTGTTCGGAGTGCTCATAGTAGTCCTTCTGGTCAAGCCCACG
>CAZTHD010000037.1:0-9042 GCA_964613315.1 uncultured Oscillospiraceae bacterium
CAGCAGGCTCAGGATTCCTCCCGAAAGGCTGTACATTCGAAGACTGCGTGTACATCTTCGATATACATCTCGGATACAGTTATTCAATTGGAAAGCAGTACGGATGGGTATACACTTCAAAGCCTACTCCCGGATCTGCCAATGCAGACGGTGTAAGGATGATATCACCTTCCCCCGTGATCGAAACAGAAGCAGGAATATACAATGACGTATCTTCAATCGAAGTGAAGATCTCCGGCCCCGGAAACATATATTATACGACAGACGGATCAGATCCCACGATATACTCAGCCAGATACACGGGGCCTTTAAGACTGAGATACACTACCGTTCTTAAAGCAGTTGCCATGGTCGGAGGTGCCGCAGTAAGTTTACCTGTATGCAGCAGCTATATAATCAACGACCCTCACAGAATGCCTGTGGTTTCCGTATCGCTTAACCCATGGGAATATAATACGCTTTATACCAATTTCTACGACGGACTGATATATAAGGCGAATTTCGAGCTTTTTGAAAAGGACGGATCAGTCAGCAGTCCCTGCGGCATCAACATCTCAGGAAAAAGCGGGACCATATACACAAAAAAGAATTACGGACTTAAATTCGAAGGCGAATACGGAGCAAAAAGCCTCGATTACAAGGTATTTGAAGATCTCGACTGCTCGAGTTTCGACAGCATAGTGCTAAGAGGCGGCAGCAATGCCGAAATGTCCCTTCCCTGGAAGGACGAGTTCGCATCGGCTCTTGCTGACGAATACCTACTCACAAGAAAATTCAAGACCTGCGCTCTGTATATCAACGGAGATTACAAAGGTATATTCAATGCCAGAGAAAAGATCACTCCAACCATGATCGCAGACAATTTCAACGTCGATAAAAGCCTTGTAAACATCTCAAGGTGGGAAAACACCCTGGAATACGGAGAAAACGTCTGGAGAGAAGTAAAGAGCTGGGCTGCAAGCCACAATCTCGCTTCTGATGAAAATTACTATGCATTTTGCAGGATGGTGGACGTAGAAGAACTCTGTGATCTATGGATCTTCCAGATGTATATGAACAATCCGGATCTTTACAATATCAGGGTTTTCTCACATCCCGATATAGACGACGGCAGATGCAAGTTCATCTTCTTTGACCTTGACCTGGGATTTTACGGTCCAAACGGCAACTATCTCAGCACCATGACTTTCAACCCTTCCGGCTATGCCGAGGACCTGAGCGGTCACAGCTACGATATCAGCGTAAACCTGAACCTGCTCAGAAACGAAAATTTCCGAAGGCTTTTCCTCCAGAGACTCAGCTATCATCTTCATAATTCTCTCTCGACCGAAAACGCCCTTGCCACCTTCGACTACTTTACAGATCTCTATGCTTCTGAGATAGAAAGAGATCTTTATTCCAACGGATACTCTACCGAATGGTATTACAGCAACATAAACGAATTCAGATGGATCATCACGAACAGGACCTGGACACTGATGAGTTATGCTCAAAGTTTTTTCGGCCTCAGTTCTTTAGAGATGAGCGAAATATTCGGAGATCTGTGGTAAAATACATATATAAATATCTTTTTACGTCATAGAGGTCTGGTATGGATAAGAAAAACACACTTTCAGTAAGATTCCTCGGCGGTTTTTCCGTTACTTACAACGGCCATAACGTCATGGAAAGCCAGCACAGCGTATCGCAGTTCTCGATGCTGATGCAGCTTGTGCTGTATTACAGAAAAAAAGGCGTAAGCCGCAGCCTGGTCAAAGATGTGCTGTTCGGGGACAGGGACGTCAATGATGCCCAGCACGCCATAAGAAATATCATTTACAACTCTAAGAAAAGGCTCAAAGATTCCGGACTTCCCTCTGCAGACTACATCGTCATCAAAAAGGGCTCATATTTCTGGACAGATGAGATCCCGGTAGACAGCGACACCGAAGAACTCGAACGTCTGAAAGACCTGGCAGCAGAAGAAGAGGACTCTTCAAAAAAACTGGAGATACTTCTAGATGCGATCCATAAATACACCGGCGAATTCCTTCTCAACAAGTCCAGCCATCCATGGACCGTCAGGGAAACTATAAAATTCCGTGACGATTTCAGCAGCTGCGTCAGCGATGCTGCGGAGATAATGAGAGAAAAGCACATGTCAAAAGAACTGCTGGCTCTGGGCGAGTATGCATCAAAAGTAGATCCATACGCCGAGTGGGAGGTCCTTTCAGTAGAAGCCCTTTCCGCAATGTCCAGATTCAAGGAAGCAGAAGACCTCTGCGACAAGACCGTAGCATTGTATATCAACGAGCACGGACAAAGGGACCCCATGTACGTAAGGGATCTTGCAAACCGCCTGAGCGCAGGTATGGTCCACAACTACGCCGATATAGATAAGATACAAAAAGATCTTGCACCTCCATGGGCAAGACAAAAAGGCGGATTCTTCTGCTCTTACCCCGTATTCCAGGAAGTCTACCGTACTTTGAGCCGTATGATGGAAAGACATGCAGACAGGTTCTACCTCATTCTCTGCACTATCATAGACAGCAAAGGAAATATCATGGAGGCGGGACCAAAGCTGGATGAGCTTTCTCCAAGACTCCAGGAAGCGATCCTGACTTCAATAAGACACTCGGATACAGTCACTAAATACGGTAAAGGCCAGTATCTGGTGCTGCTTACGAATACCAGCAGAGAAGACTGCGAGATAGTCCGCCGCCGTATCGATAAGAACTTCCTTACACCGAATCAAAGGACCGGCGTCGATTACCAGATCAACACAGCCATCATAACACCCGATGTAGGAAATACATTTTAAGACAAATTCAGCCCGAAGCGTCAATGCTCCGGGCTTTCTTTTTCATATTTATGCCAACTCGATCTACTGCGGCAGCTAAACTTATTCTATTGCGTTTGCTGCATCATATGCAGTCTTCGTTGCGTTGGAGATATCCGATGTTCTTTCTCCTGAGCAGTCCCCTATATACGTGTAAGGAATTTTCAATCCTTCAAGATCCGGCTTTTCCTGCCTTGAACCTACGGCCATGACTACGAAGTCCGCAGGGATCTCCAAGGATTCTTCTTTGCCTTCCTCTATAGTTTTGCAGACGATCTTTCCTTCTTCTATCCTTTCAAGAGAAGTATTGACGTACATTTTTACGCTGTACTTTTCGTAGTTATCCATCATATATGGGCGTATGGTAGCGCTCTCGGTTTTTGCTACCATATCGAGCATCTCTATGACCGATACCCTCTGTCCTATGGATCCCAGATACTCTGCAGTTTCAGCTCCTACCTGTCCCCCGCCAATTACTGCCACATCTCCGAAGACCACGGCCTTGTGGTCGAGAACGTCCCAGGCATTGGTGACGTGAGGAAGATCGTATCCAGGCACCTTTACCGTGATGCAGGATGCTCCTGTCGCCAAGAGGACGTGATCGAAGGTGTTAAGGGTCTTGACATCGGCTCTCTGTCCCATATGGAACCTGACTCCGAGCTTTGGAAGGACCTTTTCGTAGTATCTAAGACTTCTGAACATCTCCTCTTTTCTCGGTGGAACGGCTGCTATATTGATCTGACCGCCTACACGAAGCTCCTTTTCGAATACTTCTACGTGATGTCCTTTAAGCGCTGCTACTCTCGCAGCCTCAAGTCCGGCTATGCCAGCACCTACTACCGCTACTTTCTTCGGTTCTTTGCTTGGAACTATCTTTCTTTCGGCCTCGTGTCCGTTTTCAGGATTGAGCACGCACTGTATATATGATCCGTGCATGATGCTGTCTGTGCATCCCTTGTTGCACATCATGCACAGCCTTACCTCATCTGCCTTTCCAGCTGCACACTTGTTTCCCAGCTCAGGGTCGCAGATGAGAGGTCTTCCCATTGCAACTATATCTGCTTCATCGTTAAAGAGAAGCGCCTCCATCGCTTCAGGCGTAACTATCCTCGCTACGGCAGAAGTCGGTATCGACACGACTTCCCTGATGCGTTTATGGGCTTCCATGGAAGTTCCGTAGGGCTGTATGCCCATGGGCGGGATGGTGTCGGCGATATTGCTCGTGTGGTTTGCACCTGCGATATGTATCATGTCGATACCTTCCTTCTCCAGTATCTTGGCATACTCTATCGCCTCTTCCAGCTCAAGGCCACCGTTCCCTCGGATCTGGCCATTGCCCATTGGCAGCCTTATCCCCAGCTTATAGTCCATGACCATATCAGGAACGGCTTTTCTTATGGCTCTGACCATCTCGGTCGAGAATCTCGTTCTGTTTTCAAAGGAACCTCCGAACTCGTCGGTCCTCTTGTTGAGCTTTGTGGAAAGGAGAACTCCGTTGAGTCTGTCTCCGTGGATCTGTATGACGTCTATACCTGCTTTTTTAGCTATGACCGCGGCTTCAGCTGCCTTGTCTATCAGGTGGCGGAGCTGATCTGCGCTGGCTTCGAAGGGGAAAGTTTTCATGCTTTCCGCCATGAACTTTCTTGCTGCGACAGGATCTTCCTTTTGCATCTCTGCATACTTTTCGGCGTCGAATTCCCTGTAAAAGAGCTGTACTCCCAGCTTGGTGCCTGCTGCATGGCAGGCATCTGCAAGCGGTCTGAAATTCTCTATATCATCTTCGGAAAGTATCTTGAGACCAAAACCGGGAAGGCAGCTCACGTTGCCGAGAACTATATAGCCGCATCCCCCTTCCGCTATCCTCTTGTAGAAATTGAAGCTCCTCTCTCCTATCTTTCCTCTTTCCTCATAACCTGTGGTCATGGGTGGGAACATGATCCTGTTTTTGAAAGTCACGCCTCTGACCGTGATCGGTTCGTTGATCCTCATATTTATTCTCCTTAATGTTTATTTATATCCGAAATTGCTAATGGCCAAAGTGCTGTCTCTCCAATGCTCTTTGACCTTGACGAAAAGCTCAAGATATACCTTGCATCCGAGGAGGGCTTCTATCTCTTCCCTTGCTGCCATTCCGATGCCTTTGAGAGTATGGCCTTTCTTTCCTATGATGATACCCTTATGGCTTTGCTTTTCGCAGTATATTGCCGCATTGATCTTCGTGACTTTAGAGCTTTCATCGTATGCTTCGATCTCGACAGCCACCCCGTGAGGCACTTCCTCATTGAGATAAAGCAGTATCTTTTCCCTTATTATCTCGGAAACGAGGAACCTTTCCGGATGGTCCGTGACCATGTCGGGCGGGAAATACATGGGACCTTCTTCTGCTCTTTCTTCGAGCTTTTCAAGGAGCACGCCCACATTCTTTCCTTCAAGGGCATTGGTCCCGATTATCTCTTCAAAGAGACCCATATCTTCGTACTCCTTGTACATAGAGGCAAAAGTCTCCGGATCTATCTTGTCTATCTTGTTTATGACCAATATCTTTGGCGTATCCACTTTTTCAAGGGCATTCAGTATATACCTGTCACCTGAATTCCTGTCTTCAAGAGGAGAATCCGTCATAAAAATGATGGTATCCACCTCGTTGAAGGTGTTAAGAGCCGTATCAGTCATATAGCTTCCAAGCGCATTCTTTGGCTTGTGTATTCCCGGCGTATCTATAAAAACCAGCTGGCAAAGGCACTCGTCTTCTTCCATATGGGAGTATATACCCCTTATGGCGTTCCTAGTAGTCTGCGCCTTGTCGGTGGTTATGGCTATTTTTTCTCCGAGTATTGAGTTTAAAAGAGTCGATTTGCCTACGTTGGGCCTTCCGATGATACCTACAAATCCTGATTTCATTTATCCTAATCTCTGCTTATACCAAGCTTCTCCATTACAGATTCTTCTTTTGCTCTCATTTCTTTCTTTTCGTTTTCATCCTCATGATCGTATCCGAGGAGATGAAATACGGAATGCACGAAAAGATATATGAGTTCTCTCTCGTAGGAATGGCCGAACTCCAGAGCCTGTTCTCTCGCCTTGTCTTCACATATGACCACGTCTCCAAGCTCTATGGACTCCCCTTCCTCCAGTTCCTCTTCTGAAGGTATCTCGTCTCTTTCGTACATGGGAAAAGAAAGAACGTCCGTAGGCCTGTCAACGGATCTGAACTCCCTGTTGAGCCTGTGGATCTCCTCGAGGCATACAAAGCTGACGGACAGCTCGCATTCTGCTTCTATTCCTTCTTCTTCGAGAGCGAGGGCTGCCGCTTTCTCCATGGTAGCGGCGGTCCATTCGTCCGGCATATTGTCTTCATCAAAATATATATACATCAGTCGTCGTTCCACTCCGGATGTTTTGCAAGATATCTGTCGTAGGCATTGACTATCCTCCTGACCAGGGGATGCCTTACAACGTCCGTGTCAGTAAGCTCGCAGAAGGCTATGCCTTCTACTCCCTTTAATATCCTCATGGCGTCTATGAGTCCAGATCTCTTGCCTTTGGGGAGGTCTATCTGGGTTATATCTCCCGTCACTATGACCTTTGATCCAAAGCCCATACGGGTAAGGAACATCTTCATCTGCTCCTTTGTTGCGTTCTGCGCTTCGTCAAGGATTATATATGAATTATCAAGAGTCCTTCCTCTCATATATGCAAGAGGGACTACCTCTATGACTTCCTTCTCCTTGAGCCTTAAGGAAGCTTCTCTTCCCAGCACGTCGTAAAGGGCGTCGTAAAGAGGACGAAGATATGGATCTACCTTCTCTTGTAGGTCTCCCGGAAGGAAACCAAGGCGCTCGCCCGCCTCGACTGCAGGCCTTGCAAGGATAAGCTTTTCTACTTCCTTGGCTTTAAGAGCCGATACCGCCATGGCTACTGCTATATAGGTCTTTCCCGTACCTGCAGGACCTACTCCGAAGCATATGTCGTTTTTCTTTATAGCGTCGACGTAGTCTTTCTGGCCTATGGTCTTGGGCTTTATGGGTCTTCCTTTGACCGTATAGCAGATGACGTCCCTTTGGAGATTGCTCTGGGTATATGATATGCCCTCTCCTGCAAGGGTGATGATATAGTTTACTTTTTGTTCATCCAGCTTTTGCCCGCTTTCTGCAACTTTAAAGAGCTCGTTTATGACGAACTCTGCTGTTTCGGGGGCGTCTCCCATGATGGCTATCTCATCCCCTCTGTAAGCGATCTGTACGTTGCAGGCTTTTTCGATCAATTTCAGATTGTAATCGAATACTCCGAAGACTTCCGATGGTTCCACCATCACGCTGGGTTTGATACGAATTTCACTCAATAATTTATCCTCTTTATTCTCAGGCAGTTATATGAAATACGGGATACGGAAAAACCGCCTTTCCGTCCCATTCAATTCTACCAAAAACTGAAAGAGCATGAAAGTGGCAAAAGAAAAAATCGCCTTTTTCCATTGAACCCGGCTCAAAAAAGTGGTATTTATTTACATATACGCAATTATTATTTACAGGAGGTACCATTATGAAAGCAAACGCACCTACAAAGGTCACACTTATCGCATCTCTTATCCTTGCAATAGTGGGACTGATCGCTAATTTTGTCGCTATCCCTGTCATTTCAGGCTATGCATTCTTTATCGTTGTCGGAGCATACGTTGTTTTGCTCCTGGGATGCCTGTTAAAGGGAAAATAGGAAGCAAAATTGACGCATAAGACGCATCCGCAAGGGTGCGTTTTTTTTGCATGATTTTTTTCTTGCCAAACTATGCTGCCTTGTGTATAATATTTGCTGTTCTTATCTGAACGAGTAAGGAGGTGAATGTCATGGCACAAGTTACCGTCAGAGAAGGTGAGAATCTGGAAAACGCTCTTAAGAGATTCAAAAGATCATGCGCCAGAGATGGGATCATGGCTGAACTCCGTAAAAGAGAATGCTACGAAAAACCCAGCGTAAGAGCAAAGAAGAAATCTGAAGCAGCACGTAAAAAGGCTAAGCAGAGATACTAGTCTCACAGAGAACAAACGACCCGGAAGGCACGAGACCTTCCGGGTTTTTCATTGTCATATATCTACGTAGTATCCTCTATCAAAACCGGCAGAGTACCACGTCAATAGGGGCTGCCCAACGCATGTGAGTGGAGTCTTCATACGATGTGCCCTATGACACCGTCTTTAAAGGGTCCGTCGATGACTATATCGAAGAATTCGTTCTCTTTGCAATCATCCTTCGTATAGACCATGGCAAAATTGCTCGCATGTCCTTTCCAGTATCCCTTTTCTTTTTCCTCTATTAGGACCTTTTGGGTCGTGCCTTTTAAAGACTCCATGAATCTGAGACTTTCCTCTGCTGCGACTTCCGAAAGAATGCGGTTCCGTTCCTTCTTTACGGAGGGGTCTATCTGCTCCATCTCAGCTGCAGGGGTATAGAGCCTTACTGAGTAAGGAAAACCGTGGACGTGGATGAAACCGACCCTTCTCACAAGCTCCAGGGACTTTTCAAAGTCTTCTTCCGTCTCCCCCGGAAAACCTACGATGATGTCTGTGGTGACTCCGTAATGGGGATCGAAGTCCTTGAAGGTCTTTACCATGCCGAGATAATCCGCAGCGCTGTAATGCCTGTTCATGAGTTTTAAGACTTTATCGCTTCCGGACTGTGCTGAAAGATGGACGTGATGAGCAAGCTTTTCGTACTTTAAAAGCGACGCTATATAGTTGGAATCCACCACCGTAGGCTCCATGCTGTTGAGCCTTATGCGGAAGTCTCCCGGTATATCGTTAAGAGCCCTTACAAGGTCTTCAAGGCTTGTGTCAAAGCCCTTTTCCGTCCCGTAGAGAGCAGTATTTATGCCTGTCAGTACAATTTCCTTATATCCCTTTTCGATCAGCGATTTCGCCTCTTTTACGACGCTTTCAAGAGGTCTGGACCTGACCGGTCCCCTGGCGTATGGTATGACGCAATAAGAGCAGAAGCGGTTGCATCCGTCCTCTATCTTGATGAGCGCTCTTGTCCTGCTCTCTATGCCGGTCACCGATCCAAGCTCCCGGTAAGAGTTTTCGCTTATGGGACATGCCGGCATGCCGTAGCTACCATCCCTTTTAAGGAGCCTTCCGTAATCTTCGCTTTCCTTTATGAGGTTGCGCCTTTTCTTAGTTTCAAAAAACTCCTCGGCAAGATCTACAGCCCTGTCCTTCCCCGTAGTA
>CAZTHD010000038.1:0-8964 GCA_964613315.1 uncultured Oscillospiraceae bacterium
TTGCCGGAGTCGATCCCGGTGGTAATCAATCTGGAGATTATGAGCGCAAGAGCAATCGCACCTCCAAGAAAGGATCTCCACACCTACGTAAAACCCTGTTTCAAATCGTGGACAGCCTCATCAAGACTGCACCCGTAGGAGACCCTGTATACGACTTCCTGGACAAGAAACGTTCTCAGGGCAAACCCTACTATGTCTACATGACGGCTGGTATGAACAAGTTTCTCCGCATCTACTATGGACGAGTGAATGAATACCTTGCCCGGCTAGAAGAAACTGAAGAATCCTGATCACATATCTGACTCTTCCGGCCGACGTCATGCGGCGGCTTGGTTTTTGTGCGATCGATTCAACCTGTATGAAATTCTCAATGTTCAATTAAAAAGTGCTTGACTTTTTATTTGCAGACTCGATTCATATTGCAGAATCTCCCCTTGACAAATCAAGTCCGATCTGCCAATAGCCTCTCGTCGCTCCGATTCTAATGAGGATTCCTTTATCTGTCATGTCCTTCATCGTTCTCTGAATGGTAGCCCGTGAGACCCCAGCTTTGGCAGCTATCTCTTTTTGTGTAATTTTTGGATTCTCCCGAATATAACTGAGAATCATATCTTCAAACGAGCCCGCTTTAACATCATGATTGGCTTCATTAGCATCATGATTAGCTTCATTGGCATCATCCTTGCGAACAAATGAAAGCGTTAGGATCGTCCTGTCGGGCCCATACTGTTCCTCCACAAGGGGATCTTTCCAACCCTTGTCGGCCCAGACAGAATAGATATCCGGGACGCCGCTTCCCGCGCGCTCCCCGATGGAGATCAAGTTCAGCATCTTCATGATCGCCTTGTTTCGGGGATCGGATATCCCGCCCCGGAGCATCTGTGTTTTTCCGGTCCGAATGCTGCCGGGATTCTGCAAAACGATCTGATCCCGTTCTTTCAGGATCACGATCCCCCTGGGGAGATAGAAATCTGTATTCACAATGCAGTTGGCAAGCGCCTCTCTGACGGCTTTATGGACCGGCGTATCTTCAACACGGGTCACGCCATCAAGAGCAAATGGCTTTTCAAAGTCTCTGGTCAGCTTGTTGTATACCCGGAAGAAGAAATCAAAAAGGTTGCCGGTCCAGTCGCCTGAACTGGATTGTATCCTGTCCGTCCATCGGATCGTGGGATCAAGCACTTCCCTGTAGTCCAGGAAATACTCCGGGAAATGGCGCACGATTCGGTATTCTTCTCCGAACATGAGCAGCCCGGCAGCGGTGGGGCGCAGCTTGTCGCCGTCTTTCAGCCTGCCGACAGCGCCTATCTTCTCCAGATATTCCTCTTTGGGGAGCTTTTCCCAAACATGCCCTGGCCTGACCGCTGCATGGTAGTTCCGGTAGCCCTGTATGGCTTCATCATTCAGATCGGCTATCGAAAAATCTTCCAAAACCAGCATGTCCATGGTCTCTTCCGGCTCATCCCGGAGCATGGCTTTGATCTCGGCGGGCGTGCAATGGTAATCGCCCTCCCAATTCCGGCGATAGGTCCCGTTCCAGACATCGTTGTTGATATAGACCGGTCGTTGCTCCCGTTTGGCACGGGGCACGTGGATCACCATGATCACGTCACCGCTCATGTCGTAAGTCTCGACATTTGCGTCTGTAAGCAGATTGACATTGACCTTGTCACGGTTGTTGATGGTATCCCAAAAGTTCTTCTTCATCCTGGCTTCATCCTGAAGGCCGGTCGTATAGAAACTGCCGTCGGGATTCTCCGCGACGCCGAGAATGATAACGCCGCCATAGCAGTTCGCCATAGAAGAATAGGTCTCCCAGAGGCTGTTCGGAAGACCGCATTTGGCCTTTTTCACCTCCAGCCGATTATCTTCCCGGTATTCATCAAATCTGCGGATGTCGAATACTTCCATGCTGTACACCGTCCTTAATCCTTGCTCTTGATATATTTGCCGCTCTTGATGCGAAGGTCGGCGGGCTTTTCGGAATCTGCCGGAATAGCGAATGACGCACCGAATTTGACCACACCTTCGATCCGCCCCTCATGGCACAGTGTAGTCACCCGCCTGGTGCTGATGCCCCATTTTTCAGCAGCTTCCTTGATCGTCATATAATCTTCCATATCTTTAACCTCGCCAAAGATTGATACATCTTTTATACTATATTCGAAATTATGAACAATATCAAGATGAAACGGCAAAAAACTGGAAAGCCGGATACTGGGCCTTCCAGTTATTTTAACGTCATTATTCAAATTCATCCTTGACAAAAGTTGTCTTCGGATGTGGTGTTGGGGTCGTAGCCGGCATTTATTTATTCGTTTCAGTTTATAAGCCATACTTCGATGTGTACACGACAGGACAAATTGTATTGGCCTGTATAAGGGCAATAATCCCTGAGACATTTCTGTGTGGTATATATGGTTTAATAATCGGCTTTGTTGTAAGCCTTTTTGTTAATTATATAAATGGCAATCTTTCGAAAGAGGTTATAGAAGTTGTCATCAACCATTTAAAAGAGGGCGCATCATCACAAAACAACTCATCTGTTCTTGACTCATACTTCAGCGAGGAAAAAAGGAATGAGGATCAATTCGTCATGGCAAAAGAATTTATG
Organism: uncultured Oscillospiraceae bacterium; assembly: GCA_964613315.1. GTDB lineage: Bacteria > Bacillota > Clostridia > Peptostreptococcales > Anaerovoracaceae > RUG13409. The sequence goes on from CAZTHD010000038.1 coordinate 2,615, forward strand.
AAAATGCATCTATGCATTTAGCACAGTATGAAAAGCAAAAGGTCGATGGGTTCAACGTGGATCAAGATATAGCACAATGGAAAGAGTGGCAAGCAAAAGCGTTTGCAAATATGATGAAATACAAGAAATGATAGTCTGATTCATACTTAATGCAAGACGTGCACAATATTTCGGCAATTTGCATTAAGTTTAAGGTTTTCTTGAGTTGCAAACACATTGTTTGTAACTCAAACACATAAAAAGGGCGGAGATCAGTCTGGTTATTAGCCCCTCCGCCCAATTAATATCGAAATACATAATCTCGGAAAATGTCTGTTTTGAGATATTTAAACGGTTTCTCAGAGGCCATTGGATATCTTCATAAAATATCGTTACCATAAAGATTGATTATTTCTTCGGCAAAGCTTGCGTATTGGGAACCGTCTGTGTAAACGATATTGATGATCCTTTCCATATTGAGCTTGTCGATGCTTACGGCATACAGCTGCTTGCTTTTAAGTTCACCGAGGCACGCGCTTCGCGGCAGGACGGATACACCGTAATCTCTTTTCACCAGATCCTTTATCGTCGCAACATTGTCAACTTCCAGTATGACATTGAACTCGTCTATGTCGAGGCCGAGACTCTCTATAGAGGATTTGAACATATTGTTTGTGCCGGAACCGGGAAGCCTGAGGATCAGTTTTTCGCGTTTGATATCATCTATTGAAACAGCCTTTTTCTGCGCGATAGTGTTATCCGGCGACACGATAAGGACCAGCTGATCCATTCCGAGAGGTTTGGAATCTAGGTCCTCGTCAGGAACGTCTCCGTCAACAATTGCAAGATCCAACTCATAATTTTTGAGCCTTCTTATGATCTTGCTTCTTGTTCCGGTTATGAGCTTTATGGTAAGACGGTTGCTGTTGCTGGCATAACCGGCGAGGATATCGGTGATGCGGTTGCTTTCTATGGTGTGGGTGATGCCTATATTGATCTCTTTGGTCCCGCCTATGGATCCGCTGAGTTCTTCGAGCAGTTTACTGTACATGCCCAGCATTGCATTAGCCGTGTTAACAGCATTTTCCCCCTGTTTTGTGAGGATGATGCGGTTTCCGTTTCTTTCAAACAACGTGATTCCCAGTTCTTCTTCCAAAGCTTTTATGTGCTGGCTGACTGCCGGCTGGGTGAGACCAAGACTTGCCGCAGCGCGGGTGAAGCTTCCCGTTTCGGCGACTTTCAAAAGAGTATAGATTTTAGTATCAAGCATTACATACCACCAAAATAAGATGACGGGACTAAATGGATGCTTTCGGCCTCCGGCTCAGGATGATGTCTTCTGCCGTTTATTTTTTTGCTGCTTCATCCATCGATTCATTAGTATTGAAGCTATTATACAGCATAAAATGTCGGTCAGAGGTGTGGCTGCGACGATTCCTTTCATGCCTAAGAGGCTTTTTAGCAGGATCATCACAGGAATATCGATAGCGCCCTTTCTTAAGATTGCGAGCAAGAAAGACCAAAAGCCCCTGTTTGTTGCCTGGAAAAAGGAGATCGTCGAATATGCATAAGCTGAAAAGGGGCAGCCCAAACACAGTATCTTAAGAAATAATATACCATATTCGCAGGACAAACTCCCCTCTTTGACGAACAATGATACGAGAAACTTTCCTGATGAATAATAAAGGACAGTCAATGCAAAGGATATCAAAACAGCGATTTTTGACGAAAGCATGGCGGTCTGCTTCAGTCTATCTCGGTTCCCGCTTGCATAGCTGTATGCAAGGAGAGGCATTACGCCCTGTGACAGTCCCCTGACTATACAATGCGCGAGCATGTTGATCTTTTTTGCGACACCTACCCCTGCCTGTGCTGCCACGCCGTATTCTGCAACAAGTCTGTTTAGAACACTGTAGGATATATTTTCAAAAAGCGTCATAAGGCATGCCGGAAGTCCGGTAAGAAGGATCTCTTTAACAGTTCCGTCACTAAATGCATTGCCGTGATAGCGGAAATTGATGGTCTTTGAACGTCTTATTGCAGCAATGAAAAAGATGCAGGAGATCAGATTAGATACAAAAGTTGCAAGGCCTGCACCTAAAACTTCATGACCTTTCGGAAGGATCACGAACATAAACAGGGGATCGAGCAGTATATTCATAAGGCCGCCCAGGGCGACCCCTATGCCGGCTGACAGGGAGAAACCTTCTGCGCGGATCAGGTGAGAAAAGAAGGTCCCGCAGGCGGTGGATAGTCCGCCGATAACTACTGTGACCGTAAGGTATTGCACAGCCGACTCATGTACGGCAGGGTCTATACCTCCGAGCATATCGACGAAGCGGTCTTTGAATGCGAAAGCCAGCAGAGAATAAGCTGCTGCAGCAAGTACGCACCCATACAGCGCATGTGTGACGATGTTATCGCATCTGTCATAACTATGGCTTCCAAGCGCCCTTGAGTAGGCAGCGCCTCCGCCTATACCGAATAGATTGGATATGGCAGACAGAAACATAAATGCCGGGAGACAGACTGTAACAGCGCTGATCATGACGTCACTTCGCGTAAGGCCCACAAAAAAAGTATCCGCCATATTATATATGACGAGTATTATCTGCCCGAATATGGACGGCAAGGCGAGTTTTAAAATTGCTTTAGGTACGGACTTGTTTTCAAAAATATCCTTTTGATCTGCGCTCATTTATTTCTCCGATATTATAAATACGGAGACTATTATAAGCGTCATTTCAAAAAGCACAAATTATAATTCATGATACAGCCATAAGGATTTGTTATGGATATGCTGTTCTTCACTCGCCCTGCGCTATTGTGATCTTGTTTCCGGTACACGTGACTGTTACCGGACCCCCGTATGTCAGATAAGTCTTTACCTTTGCAGCCTCCAGCACGCTCATCGTATCGCTTGTGTCCGGCTCATCTTCAGAGCAGCAAATGACTGCGTATTCGGGATCCGTAGCCTTGATAAGCTCGTCCATCATCTCGTTTTCACCTCCATGGTGAGGTATCCACGTGTCCATAGCCATCATCGGCTACGGAGCTTTCAGAGTGGCTTTCGGGGTAGCCAAGGTATTTCTCTTGTAAGAAATCTGCTTGCGGGAATGGTCGGCAAGGTGCTTACTCTGAACGACAAGATCACCCATATAAGCAGGCACAGCACAAGAGAAAAGCTGCTGTCCTATCTTTCATCTGAAGCGTTGAGGCAAAAGAGCAGGAGCTTTGATATACCCTTCGACAGGCAGCAGCTAGCCGACTACCTTGGTGTTGAGAGAGCTGCCATGTCGACAGAGCTGTCAAAGATGCAAAAGGAAGGCATATTGAAAACAAATAGATCTCATTTTGATCTGCTGAAAGAAGACTAAAGAGATTAAAAAACCGGTGGCATACCTTAAGGTCTACTGCAGAGGAGATCTGGAAATGGACCCTGATGATTTCGAGAGAAAGTTTTTCTACCTAAACTGCGATCCCTTCTTTTCAAACCACAAAAGGCTGGAGGCGATCTTTACGGGAGCAAAAGCCCTGCTCGATGACCTCGACATTGTCATAAATCCCGGGTTTAAGGTCAGCATCAAGCCGGCGCAAAAACATTAATGCCATGGTGTAAAGGGCTTTAACTTAAAAATCAGCACGAATTCCCCTTCCTCAAGCATGCTAGGGAGGGGATGAAGTGCATTTACAATTGATATCCAGAATATAGCTTTGAGACACTGAGACTCAAAGCATTTTTGTTATGGAAATATGATTACGGATCAGTGAAACAAAAGAGAAACTATATGGCCGAAATGATAAAATGAAACAATCTACAAATTGCGGTGTGACATTTTCACCCTTTCGGTTGTTATATATACAGAAAGGCAAATCGATAAGTGGATAAAAAAACTGTAATAAAACTGTATGATGAATTCTTTCCGGATGTGCTGCGACTGGCGTTTTCTTATGTTAGGAACCGGGAAGATGCCATGGACATCGCTCAGGATGTTTTTCTAAAGCTCGTTTCATCAAATGCAGTCCTATTCCCGGGAAGTGAGAAGTCATGGCTTTTGACTGTGACAACAAATGAGTGCAAAAACCATCTAAAGAAACGCCGCGTTACAGAAGAATTACCAGAGAGTATGCCATCCGGCGAAAAGGATAGAGAAGTGTGGAATCTTCTTGATACTTTGAGTTCCGAGGGGAGAGCAGTCATACAACTTTACTATTACGACGGATATTCTGTAAATGAGATCGCAAAGATACTGCATATCTCACGTTCGGGAGTGTCCATGAGACTATCGAGAGCCAGGAAGAAACTGAAGAAGGTACTGGAGGACGATTATGAATAGAATAATACATGCGTATGATTCAGCCGTTCCGGATGAGGAGACACTTGATGCCGGAAGAATGATGTTTTTGGAGAAACTTGATAAAGTCGAAGAAAGGCCGCCCATCTCAAAAACCACTAATGTATGGCATATAGCGGCTGCAGCTGCAGCCTGCCTTGTAATTGCAACAGCGGCAGTAGGCGCATTCACAGGTAAGATGAGCATTGCGAATACATCAGGGGATATTTCCGCTGTGGAAGAGCTTGGTATAGATCTTCCTGAAATGATAGGAGATTTCAAGCAGAGAAATGTAACATATCACAACTGGGTGCGTCAGGGTGATGAAGACCTTAAGAGCATACTCGATCCCATGTACAGAAGCTATACCGTAACCTATGTAAAAGAGCTTGATATTGCATGGCAGGATATAGGGCCTCTTGCAGATCCGGATGCATTTAACGGAGTCCATGATCTGCAAACTTTGAGCGTGGGCGTAGGTTCATCTGAGGGATTCAGTGCAGAAGATTGGGAACGGTTTGCAGGATATGACGGAGAGACGAAGGGATGGATCCCAAATGGAATTCTGCTTGATGAAGAAAAATCCACTGTAAGTTATGAGAATGTAGAAGTAATAGAGTACAGAGGTGCAACTATCTGGATATACGATGTAATGAAACACAATAAAAGCAGTGAGCCTGAATATACTTCAGATGCAGGAGCACACTGGTATGATCCTGAGAAGGAGTGCTATTTCCAGATAGATTTTGGATCACCAAGCTATCATAAGAACACATCGACGAGCTATGATAAGGATGGTAATTTACTGCATCAAGCAAATGAAAGCTGGATAAGAGAGTACAGTTACCTGAGCAAAGCAGAATTGCTTGGATATATCAAAGAAATAATAGATTTGAACAGATAAATTAGATCGATTTTAGAAGATAAACCTTGGGGGATAGAACCTCAAGGTTTTTTGTAGTAAAGCTAATACTCTGGTAAATATTGATTGAACAAATGTTCTTTTTTGTGGTATAATAAATTATGAATTTAGAGCACGGAAGTCACTGTGTGTTTTGTCTTAACTATCATCTTGTACTGGTTGTCAAATATCGCAAAAAGGTGATAAACGACAAAATCTCAGAACGATTGAAAGAGTTATTTGAGGCTATTGGGAAACATTACAGTGTATATGTTAAAGAATGGGATCATGATATAGATCATGTTCATGTTTTATTCACTGCGCATCCTGATACGGATCTGACTATATTTCTTGATTCATATAAATCTGCTAGCAGCAGAATAATAAAAAGAGAGTTTCCATTCATAAGGAAGTATCTTTGGAAAGAGTACTTTTGGAGTTCGCGTTACTGTCTGATCACTACAGGTGGAGCTACTATCGATGTGATCAAAAGATATATTGAAAATCAAGGATTATGAAAGACAATAAAGCATACAAGTACAGGATATATCCGGACTGTCTGCAGCAGGAAATGTTTTCGAAAACTTTTGGCGCTACTAGATTTGTATATAACAAAATGCTTGAAGACAAAATAGCATATTATGAAGAAACCGGTAAGATGCTTAAAGCTACTCCTGCTCAGTACAAGAAGGAGAATGAATTCCTAAAAGAAGTGGACAGCCTTGCGCTTGCCAATGCACAGCTTCAGCTAGAAACAGCATTCAGGAACTTCTTTAGAGACAAAAATATAGGGTTTCCAAAGTTCAAAAGCAAGAAACATCCAAAGCAGAGCTATACCACGAATCTCGTAAACGGTAATATCAGGATAACCGGAAAGAGGATAAGACTGCCAAAGGTAGGAGAAGTAAGGATAAAGCTGCACAGACAAATTCCCAATGACCATCTCATCAAGAGTGTTACTGTAAGCAGAGAACCAAGCGGAAAATACTTTGTGTCTATACTTACAGAATATGAAGCGCCTGAAACAATAGTATCTCTTGATAAAGAGAACTCTATAGGACTTGATTACAGTTCTCCTTCCTTTTACGTAGACAGCAGCGGTCATATTGCTTCCATGCCTCACTTCTTTAGGGAGG
>CAZTHD010000039.1:0-8933 GCA_964613315.1 uncultured Oscillospiraceae bacterium
ACGAATCCCACGGTATTCTTCTCTAGTATCTGCTTGACATTTCACCGCTGGACTTAATAGATTGCTTTATAATTGCATAATGGCTTTTATATAACTATTTTCCGACGTTTATTCTTCGGAAATTTCGTCCAACTGTTTCACTATCTTCTCAGCCAGTTCAAGTTTGGCTTTTTTAGTTCCTATCATAAAGGGGAGCCCTCTTTCTGCGGGACTTCCAAAGGTGGGATCTGGAGCCGTCATCCATACGACTACCATGTTCTTTCTTCCCTTGTAGGAAAGTATATCTCCCACCATGCAGTGTTTTACTTCGATGTCGGTCCTTCCAACGTCGCGCAGATATTCTTCAAGATAACGTTCTGCGTTGATAGACGTGTTGATACCGGCACCGCATACGCATAAAAGCATTTTTCTTTCGGCCATTGTTATTACCTCCATTTGCTGACAGTTAAAAACTCCTAAGAGTTGAGATCCATTTAAATTATGTGTTATTTGTGAAATTTAATCAATAAAACGATGTACAACTATTGCACAAATGTGCGGCAGTTTGACTCTGCGTCTGAACTTTTGCAAAGGCTGCTCCGGGCTCTTTGCAAATAAAAAAGAGCAGATGGATCACATCCGCTCTTCTCTTCTTTAAAAGAACTACTTTTTCTTGTTGACTGCTTCCTTGAAAGCTTTTCCTGCTTTGAATACGGGAGCTTTGGATGCCGGGATCTTGACGACTTCGTCCGGCTTCTGGGGATTTCTTCCCTGACGTGCCTTGCGGGACTTTACTTCGAATGTACCGAATCCTATGAGCTGGACCTTTCCGTCCTTCTTTCTGAGTTCTTTTTCAACGACCTCTGTGAATGCGCTGATCGTTGCTTCTGTGTCTTTCTTTGTAAGACCTGTCTGAGCGGCTATGGCTGCTACTAATTCTGTCTTATTCATATATATCCTCCTGATAATTCCTATCCCCTAAAACTTTAGGGGAAAAATATAAACATATAGCTTAATTACATTTTACCCTTTGGCATGACCTTGTCAAGTAAAACCGTTAGTTTTTCAAGCTTTTTGACGCCTTTGAGCTCCTCAGCGCTTATGGTTCCCGTAAGGAAAACAAGAAGCACGTAGACCACTACGGCGACCATGATGGAGACGAGCACTGAGACAGCGTTCCCAAGATGACCGAAGAGCAGTTTGTAAGTCCCCCATGCGCATACTCCCATGACAGCTGAAGAGAATAAAGGCTTGAATATGCAGAGCATGAGGTCGAGCTTCACGCCCGTGTATTTCTTGGTCGAGAGGTAGTTGAGAAGTGCCGATATGGCATAGGTGATGACTGTGCCGTAGGCTGCTCCCGTGACGTTTATCTCCGGTATGCCGCAAAGTATGTAGGTCGCAACAAGCTTGACCACGGCCCCTATGAAGAGGTTCCTCACCGGTATGTGCTGCTTTCCTATGCCCTGAAGGACTCCCGAAAGAGCCTGGTGTATGGCAAGGAGAGCAATTCCCGGCGAGTAAGCAGCAAGGCAGCTTGCCGCATTTATGGCCGCATCTTTCTGCAGCGGATAAAGAAGGAGCATTATGGGCTGGGCGAGGGCCAGTATCCCTACAGCGCAGGGCATGCCCACAAGGCTTGCATATCTTACGGAAAGCTGGGTGTTCTGTTTGACGAAATCCGTATCACCTCTGAGCTTTGCGTCCGCTATGACCGGAACGAGGCTCATGCAAACGGCGGCAGTGACGGCGTCGGGCATGTTTATGATTGGAGACGCCATGCCTGAAAGCTGGCCGAAAAGTGACCTTGCAGTCACCTGATCGTAGCCTATGGAAATGAGCCTAGTCTTGACGACCACTGTGTCCATAGTATTGATGATGGGCATGATGAGGGCTCCCAAAGTTATGGGCACGGCTATGGAAAGAAGCTCTTTAAAGATCTTGCCGCTGGCAAGCTTTGGCTCTCCCGTATCAGGTTCGAACTCGGCAACGAGGGTCTTTTTCTTTCTCCAGAAGGCTATAGCCGTATAGAGAAGAGCAAGAGCCCCTCCTATGGATGCTCCGCTGGTAGCTCCGGCAGCGGCGTACTCAAGGCCTCTGTCAAGGAAGAGCATGGCAAGGACGAAGCCCGTTGTCACTCTGAATATCTGCTCTACGACCTGAGATACAGCCGTCGGCACCATGTTCCTCTGGCCCTGGAAATATCCTCTTATGGAAGATATTATCGGGCATACGACAAGAGCAGGCGCGAGACTGTACATGCACCAGATGGCGCCGGGCTCTGAGATGCGCTCGCAGATCTGCGGAGCGAAAATGAACATGACGAGTCCTGTAAAAACGCCTATGCAGGCCATGAGGAAAAGTGAGTGCCTGTATATCCTGAAGCTTTCTCTGTACTTTCCCTGGGCCCTTCTTTCGGCGACCATCCTCGATATAGCCGTCGGGATGCCTGTCGTCGCTATGGTCAAAAGTGCTATATATATGGGGTATGCGGTCTGATAATATCCCATGCCGTCGTCGCCTATGATGTTGGCAAGGGGTATCCTGAAGCAGGCGCCGAGGATCTTTGATAAAAGCCCTGCTACTCCTAAGAGCGCCGCTCCTCCTACGAATGTTTTCTTGTTTTTTTCTTCCATCTATTCTCTTTCTTCTATAAGACCCTCTTTGTACGCTTCCACGAGCATCTTGAGGGTATCTATGGTCTCCTGACGTTTCTTTCCTTCGTCAGTATACTTGTTCAGCATGCGTTCCGAAATGTCCTGGCGGGCGACCTGCGTGGAATGTATATCCGTCTCCTGTTCGATGGCCTTCTCCTTGCTCTCGAAGGGATCGTGAGCGGTGAGGATGAAACCGTATGAATTCTGAACGAGAGAATATCCGGCTATGCCGGTAGTCTTCTGATAGGGCTTTGCGAAGCCCCCGTCGATGACCATCGCCCTGCCGTCTGCGTGAAGGGGGTTAGTGCCCTTCTTTACAGGCATGTGACCGTTTATTATACACCCATGGAGCGTATCTGCATCAAATTCTTTCAGTATTTTTTCAACTATGTCGACTCTGTTAAGAAGTCTGTAGTAGGGATTATCCTCCTCTATCCAGGTGACGGGGTCGTCTACGAACAACCTTTCGAAGGTCGTTATCTTTTTCTTTCCGAAGAGAGGACTTTTGTATCCGCACCAGAGGAACCAGCACATATCTATGCCGCGCTCCTTTTCAAGGCCGGGCTTTCCGAAATATCCCTTCCTGACAAGACCGTCGGCATAATTGAACCAGTCCTTGCCCTTTCGGTAACCGTCTGAGGTATTGATGGGATCGAATTCTCCGTCTTCCGTAAGAGGCATGCATCCGTGGAAGAGGAGATTTCCGTTGACCCTCTTGTAAAGGCTTCCCTTTTCGTAGAGGAATTTTACGTGATCCTGCAGAAGCACGCTCTCCATGAAAGCTTTCTTCAGCCTTTCGACTACAGCTTCTTCTTCCTCTGTGAGCCTGTATGGATCTTTTGGATCTATGGTGGGGAAATTGGTATCCTTCATAGGATATTCTATGCCGTCCACGACCACGGTGCCTTTCTCATAATCCACCTTATGGAGCAGGGGCAGCGCATCCATCTCATAATATGGGTGCTTCTTCACTATGGCGCCCTCGAGCTTGAACTGTATTATGGCTATGGCCGTGGATATCTTTGCAAGAGACACCAGGTCCGTGTCGTGCATGGCGTCTATCTCCGAGGTCACCGCCTTAAAGCAGCTGCAGGGATCGTCTGCATAGGTCTTGAGAGCAAAGGTTATGAGAGGCCTTAGAGATATGCCGTAGCCCACCTCTAGGGTGTGCAGGTTGTCGTCCCTTGTGCATATGCGTATGACGTTGGCTATGCAGGCAGTGTTGCCTGCCGCAGTGCCCATCCAGAGGATATCGTGATTGCCCCACTGTATGTCAACGTCATGGTAGTTCCTCAGGACTTCGACTACCTTATCTCCGCCCTTTCCTCTGTCGTAGACGTCTCCCAAGATGTGGAGCCTGAAGATGGAGGTATCGCAGAGAAAATCGCAAAGGGCTATCGTAAGATCGTCTCCTTCGTCTGCATCGATTATCGAATTGATGATGCTTTCCCTGTGATTGCTGGACCTGAAATCGTCGCTGCCGTTGCTGCTGAAGAGAAGCTCTTCGATGATATATGCAAATTTCTGGGGCATCTTCTTTCTCAGGAAAGAACGGGTGTATTTGAAGGTGGTGATCTCAAGGAGCTTAATGAGCCTGTTGATGGTTTTTTCGTAGAATTCCGGCATATCTGCTCCGGACTTTTCTATGATCTCCAGTTTTTCTTTTGGGTAGTAGATGAGAGTCGCGAGGGTCTTTCTTTCGCTTTCCGGAAGCTCCGGGAAGGATTCGTCTATCTTCCTTCTTATAGTACCGGATGCGTTCCTTAAAATGTGCACGAATGCTTCGTATTCGCCGTGTATATCGGACAGAAAATGCTCGGTACCTTTTGGAAGGTTTTGTATTGCCGACAGATTTATTATCTCCGTGGCTGCCGAGATCTTACTTGGATAGGTTTCGGAAAGTAGCCTTAAATATCTAAGGTCGCTTTTGCTTACGTTCATGTTCGTGCCCTCCGTTTTTTTTACTTTGCTACCTTATTATATCATACGATTGCTTTGACTAACCATTGTAAAAACTGTATAATACAGTGCGAAATGTTAGTGGTATATCCAAGCAAACTGAATGGAACTATAAAAGCCCCCGCCTCTAAGGCCCATGCCCAGAGGCTTCTTTTCATGGCCGCACTGGCTGATTACGCGACCCTCATCCAAAACGCTCCGGACTGCGAAGACATAGATACTACCATCGCATGCCTCGAGGAGCTCGGATGCCGCATTTCAAAAAGACCGGACGGCATACTCATAGATCCCTTCCCGAGAAACACCCCTGCAAAGACTGTCGTGTTCGATTTTAAGGACAGCTCCACTACGGCAAGGCTTGCCATAGCTGTATCTTCAGCTCTTGGCATAAGGACGAATTGCAGCGGCACCACAAACCTTCAAAAGAGAAGGCTCCTGCCCCTGACCAGCAGAATGGCCATAAGGGGAGTCAGGTTTTCGAACTTCTCCATCCCCTGTACCACCGACGGAAGGCTCGAAGGAGGAGAATACGTATTCGAAGGGAACGAAGGATCCCAGAATATAAGCGCGCTGCTCATCGCCCTTCCCCTTTTAAGGGATGACAGCGACATAAAGCTTGCGAGCCCTCTCATAGATCCCTCCTTCATAGAGATAACCATCAACTCCCTGAAAGACTTCGGCATAGTCATAGAAAAGACCGAAGACGGATACCATATACCGGGAAAACAGTATTACCACACCCCGAAGACTGTGACAGTCGAAAACGATTGGGGCCTTGCCTCCATGTGGGTCACCGCGGGAGCCGCCTGCGGAAGAGACGATACCTGCGTGACGGTGACCGGCCTTCCCCTCCAGTCTCCTCAGGAATACAGGAATATATATTCTATAATAAGCCTCCTTCACTACGATTTCGAAGACCTCAATATAGACGCATCGGAGTGCCCGGATCTTGCGACCCTCTTTGCAGCCCTTGCCATAGTCAAAGGCGCAAACATAGAGGTCACCGGAGTACCTCAGCTCAAGTTCAAGGAAACCGACAGGATGAAAAACATTTCGGAGATAGCAAGGACACTCGGCCAGCACACGAGGATACTCCCCGACGGCATAGAGATAGAAGGCATAGGACATCCCGACTACGAAAGCGGCAGAGTGATAGATACAAAAGGAGACCCCTGGGTCTTCATGTCCATGGTCCTTGCAAGCGTGACTTCGACCATCCCCTTCACCATAAGGGACGAGCACGGAGCAGACAAGATAGACCGAAACTTCCTAAGAGACTTCAAAGCCCTCGGCGGACGCTGCGAAACAGTAGGAAAACACTAAAAAAGAGCCCGGAACGAAGAGTTCCGGGTCATTTGTTTCTTGGATGAGATCTGTTTTTAAGCTCGGCTGCGATCTCAGATATCTTTTCGAGCCTGTGATAAAGGCCGCTTTTTCCTATGGGCGGTTCAAAGAGAAGGGCAAGCTCCGCAAGGGCAAGCTCGGGATTTTCCTTTCTGACTATAGCCGTCTCTGAAAGTTTCCCGGGCAGATAGTCAAGGCCCACCGTATCTTCTATGTAGTTTATATCCCCTATGACTTTCTGGGCGGCGTTGACCGTCTTGTCGAGGTTGGCGCCTTCGCAGTTGTTGATCCTGTTGGCTTTGTTCTTCATCTCCTTTGAGATGCGGACGTTTTCGAATTTGAAGAGCTGATTGGTGCAGCCTACGACTGTCAAAAACTCTGATATCTGCTCTGCATCTTTGAGATATACTACTTCTTTGTTTCTCCTCGTTACGACCTTGGATTTAAGACCGAAGCTGCCCATGAGCTTTTTGACATCCGACGCTACAGCCTGGTTCCCGCAGCTTATCTCAAGGTGATAAGCCTTCCCCGGATCTGATACGGATCCTGCCGCAAGGAAGATGCCTCTTAAGGCTGCCTTCTTGCAGCAGCGCTTTTTGTAGTTTGCGCTTTCAAGGCCGTCCTTGATGTAGTTGGAGCCTTCCAAAACGCCCAGTATGCCCAGCTCCCTTAATATGGCCTCTGCATTCATCTCAGGGCTTATGATCAGAGAATAGGTGTGGCCCTTTCTCATGAGCTGGCCGCTGCCTATCTGAAGAGCCGTCTTGGTACCGAAATACTCCTTTACAAGGGTAATGAAAAGACGGGCTACGGCAGGATTGTCTGTCGTGACCTTAAGGCCGGGCTTTCCTCCTATTATGACTATGCTGCCTGCAAAGCGGGCAAAGCCCGTGAGCTGAGCCAGTGGCAGCATTTTCTCCCCGTTTCAAGCCCCGTCAATTCTTTTTTTATATCGGTGGTGAAGCTCATCTGCTTTTCCTAAGTTCCCTGTTGGAAAGCTCAACGGCAAAGCCTTTGTCTTTGAGCCTTTTTGCAAGTTCCGCAGCGATGACTACGCTTCTGTGCTTTCCGCCGGTGCAGCCTACGGCTATATCGAGATGATACTTTCCCTCTTTTCTGTATTTGGGTATAAGCCCCAGGAAAAGAGTAGTCATATAGTCAAGAAATGCCTGAGTCTCTGAAAAGCCCAGGACGAAGTCCTTGACCTTTTTGTTCTTTCCGGTAAGATTCTTAAGGCTTGTCACGTAATAGGGATTTGGAAGGAAACGGGCGTCAAGAACCCAGTCTGCTTCGTCCGGCTGGCCGTACTTGTAGCCAAAGCTCATGACGGAGATCCTGAACTGCTTCGAAGGATCTACTCCCAGCCGGTTCATGATCTCGTTGTAGAGATTCGCAGTCTTCATACCCGTCGTATTTATGACGAAATCAGCCTCGTTCCTTATGCCTTCGAGCATGGCGGTTTCAGTCGCTATGGCAGCTTCCGTGTCTCCGTCCGTTGCGAGGGGGTGTTCCCTCCTCGTTTCCTGATAGCGCATGAGTATGGTCTTTTCGCTGGCTTCGAGAAAAACGATCTTGTAAGCTATCTCCTGTTTTTCCAAAGACTGGAGGCTCTTGCCAAGGTCTGAGAAGAACCTTCTGCCTCTTACGTCTGTTACCACAGCCGCTTTTTCTATGGAAACGTCCCTCTTGAGATGCTTTACAAGGTCTGAGATCATAGACGGCGGGAGGTTGTCTACGCAGTAGTAGCCAAGGTCCTCAAGGCAGGCAATGGCTGTGGATTTTCCGGCTCCCGATTGTCCTGTGATTATCAAAAGTTCCATATCATTCCCCCACTATCCTGACTTCCGGCTCGAGTCGGACGCCGAATTTTTCATATACCCTGTCCTGGACGCATTTGCAAAGTTCCAGCACGTCACTTGCGCTGGCATCCCCTTTATTGATGATGAAGCCCGCGTGAAGGGACGACACTTCTGCGCCGCCTACGGAAAAGCCTTTAAGCCCCGACTGCTCTATCAAAGCGCCTGCAAAATATCCTTCGGGCCTTTTGAAAAAGCTTCCTGCGCTTGGATAGCTCAAAGGCTGCTTTTCCTTTCTCTTCTTCGTAAGCTCGTCCATGAGCGCGTATATCTCTTCCTGATTTCCACCCTTAAGCTTGAGCTCTGCCAAAACTATGACTTCGCCGCTTGCCATGAAGCGGCTGTGCCTGTAGTCAAGATCAAGCTCGTCTGCATCATATTTGTATATATCTCCTTCGGGACTTACTGCCGTAACTGAAACAAGGCAGTCCTTCATAGTCCCTCCGTAGGCGCCTGCATTCATGTAGATGCCGCCGCCTAAAGATCCCGGGATGCCGCTGGCGAACTCAAGTCCCGTAAGGGAATTTGCTGCCGCCAGCTTCGAAAGGTATGAAAGAAGTACAGACGCTCCCGCCGTTATCCTTTCTCCTTCGATGACCACTTCCGAGAATTCCTTTCCAAGTTTAAGGACTATGCCGTCGTAGCCTTTGTCCGTAAAGAGAACGTTGCTCCCGTTGCCGAGCATCATCCATTTCGCTCCGAAGGCTTTGATAACGGAGAGAGTGAATCTGAGCTCGTCAAGGCTGTCAGCGACGACAAAAAGAGCCGCCTTTCCTCCGCATCGGAAAGTGGTCTCTTTTGCCATGGGATGATCGGCTTCTATATTCTTTTCAGCTAATTTTGTTTTCAGTTTTTCCTCTATGAGTGAATAGTCCATTTTATGATCCTACCGCCTGTTTTGCCAAGTTTACGACTGCGTCGAGCCTGTTGTATATGCTCTTTTCCAGCACGTCTTTAAAATACTGCGTATCGCCATTTTCCACGTACTCCGCCATCATTTTGTTATATTCCCTGTCATCAAAGGATAGCTGGGGAAGCGGATAGCCAAGCTCAAGGAGAGAGAACATGAGCACCGCCATGGAAATGAGCGTAGTCTCTTCCCCAAAAGGATAGAGCCTGTTTATCTCAAGATGGAGCT
>CAZTHD010000040.1:0-8849 GCA_964613315.1 uncultured Oscillospiraceae bacterium
AAAAAGATGGAACTGATGCAGAAACTTTTGAGAGAATAAAAAAGAAATTGTATGGTGAATATGTAAAAAGTTATAATAGTGTAAGTAATATATAGCTATAAAGTAGTTTGAAAGGTTTGTAAAGTATTTAAAACTCGACACACCCATGACCTGCATATTGCCGTCTCCACCTGATATGAAGAACTTTGACATCGAAAAGGCTGTGATGACAACTATAGCTATATTGATGACCAATGATATTATATTTTTCGTTTTAGCGCTCATTTCTCTATTACTCTTCCTGAAGCAGATCGTGATCTTTAAGTATTTCTACACATTTTTCCGCAGTAGCCTTCATAATAACCGGGCAAAGTGTCCACATCTGGCTCCTGTCAGTAAGTATGTCTTCACAATTGACGGAGCCGTATTTGTCTCCGTACTCTTCGTCGAACCAGCAGAAAAGTTCCGTTATGAGAGCGGAACTTGCCTGTTTATCGAACATGGTAAGCATCATCGCTGCCCCTGTAAGACAGCCGCACAAAGCCCCGTTTTTAAGTCCGGAACAAAGAGCAGAAGCCGCATTGGCAAACTGTTCGTTTTCTTCGCCTCTGAGTTTGAGTCCGAATCTTACCATTGCCTCGCTGCAGCAGACTCTCTCTTCAAGCACTTCGTCCATTATTTTTTCTACGTCCATTATCGTTATCCTTAATTTGTACTATTGTACAGTCTTTATCAGGGGCTGTACCTATGATATAATATCATAAATCCAAAAACGGAGGGTAAAAAATGTTAAAAATGGCAGTAACCACGCTGGGTCCGGATCCCGGCGATAAGATTAGCGATCTTTTTGAAGAATGCACTCATCTTCAGATCTATGACGGAGATACCCAGGAACTCATAGAAGTCATAGCAAGGGACGGAAGGAGCGATGCCCAGCTCGCACAGCTCCTTGCCGACATGTGGGTCGAAGCAGTTATCTGCGGGCCTCTGCAGCAGGACGCCTTCGACATCATCGCAGGAGACGAGTACAGCATCACCAGATACAACGGAGTCGGAATGACTGCTCTCATCGCGCTCAAGGCTGCTCTTGATTACAAGCTCGATGTGATAAGAGACCCGATCGGCGGCGTAGGCTGCCTCGGAAGCCATCTGCATCTGGAGGGAGAGCATTGAAAAAACAGCACTGAAAAAGTGCTGCCTTCATACTGTATATACAAGGCGCTCTGCGGCGCCTTTTTTATTTCAGACCCTTAAAGTGATCCTCAAAGGACTTTCTGGAATATTCCCTTATATCTTCAAGAAAATCGCTGTATGCTCCAAGAAGAGCCCTTCCCTTTTCAGTCAGACTGCTTCCGCCGCCCTTTTCTCCCCCGCTTTTCCTTTCGATGAGAGCATATCCGAGCTCCTTTTCTACAGAGTTGAGAAGTTTCCACCCTGTGGTATATGACATGTGAAGAGATGAGCATGCATTCTGAATGGAACCCGTATGGTCTATCATCTCAAGGAACTGGGCAATCTTGGGAGTGAGCACCGTATCGCCTTTTGCTATCGTGATGGAAATATCAGGCCAGAGATATCCTCCGCTCTTTTGCTCCATCTGAAGCTTCCGAAGAGCACTGAAATCCTTCGGAGTGTCAGCGTCCATAAGAGTTCCTCTGTCATCGACCTCCACTCCTGTCACTTGGAGTCCGGAATTTCTGATAGCACCCCTGAGACCCTCGTCGCCTTTGTATCCGACTATTTTCTTCACGGCTTCTCTGCTGAGTATCAGCGGATGTCCGCCTCTTCCCTCGTACACAGGCCTTATGATGTCGCCCTCTGCTTCTGAAAGAAGTTCCAGCGTACGTTCGCTGATCACAGGAACGTCAACGGGAGATACGAGCACGCGGTCATATTCAGATCTCAAAGCACTTATCCCTATACAAAAAGACTCGAACATCCCGGTCTTTGCATAATCCTTGTTTTCGGTAAAGGAGATGCCGAGTATATCCGCATTCTTTTTGAGAAGCTCCGCTTTGTATCCGCCTACGGCAACTATCTCCTCAGCTCCTATCATTCTGAAGTTTTTTACTATGCTTTCAAGCATAGTCTCCTCACCTATGAGCATAAGAGGCTTGAAGTCCTTCATCCTCGAAGAAAGACCTGCCGCCGTGATCACTCCTGCATATTTCATGCACCAGACTCCTTTTATTATTTCAATATTCCCGCTGCGCTGTCCGCCGGGACCATCAGTCCGTGTACGACGGAACGCAGATCACCTTCCGCATTGGTACATGTGGAAAGAAGAACGTATTTGCCGTTATCATCAAGCTCTATGGGACTGCTGACGTAAGAATACGATCTCACCTTTTTTATGTAAGAAGAAAGTTCAGATCCTACTCCCCTGTATATGGCGTAAACGTCGAGGTTGTTCGCCTGAGTTATATATGCGCTGAAAACTTCAACACAGTAATCCTGCTCCGGCGTTAGTATCCATATTAAAGGATGCTTATCTATATAGTCCTGGACCTGCCAGTTGCTAAGACATGCAAACATGCTGCCGTCGTACATATTGTGCCCGTACAGTATGGTGTTGTTGTCTTTGAAGTCCCTTAAGTTCTGAGCTTCGGCAAAAATAGACCCGGCAAAATTCGACTCACCCTTGTAATTGGTGTGTATGTAGCTCTCATCGGTCTCGCCTTGAAGAACAGGATAGTTTATGGCAGTATCTTCGCAATATATCCAGCCTATCACGTCGTTGTTGACTGCCTTCAGAGCCTTGAAATCGACCTTTATAGGGGCGATAAGCTTGCTGTCGAATATTGAATCATCAACTGAGGAAGAAGGGCTGATAGGGTCGTTTTTTTCTGTATACTCGTTTGCAGCCTTCCTGTTGTTTATCTCATTGATCCAGTAAGGGAGCTTCGTTTTGACCACGTATCCGCCGCAGGCTAAAAAAACAAGAGTGCATATTATTATCAGTATCCTTCTGAGTTTTTTGCTCATCTCTTTTTCTTTCTCCTTTTCCTGCGTTTTTCAAGAGCAGATCCTACGTAGCTCAGCAAGGCTCCTGAAAGAACGAAACAAAACGCTCTTATCTTTCCTTCTCTGCTTGCAAAGGACATAAAAAGTGCTCCGGCTCTCGGGATGTGAAGAGTGACTTTCCCTATTAAATGCCTGTATTGAACAGGGAACAGATCTGCAGTTTGATTGGCATCGCCCTTCGTCTTTATCTCACCCTTTGACGTATCGTTATCGACTACTCTGTGGGTAACTATATCACTGTCTTTTTCAAAAGCGATGACGTCGCCAGCCTTCACGCTTTTAGGGTCTACTGCCTTCACGTATATGAGGCTGCCTACGGAAATTTCCGGTTCCATGCTTGGCGAAACTACGTTATATATATCATATCCGAAGATGCGGGGCAGAGTCAAAGGTAAAGCTAAAACTATCGCAATAATGATTATTGCGATACCGAGGGTTTTGCAAAGGGCGGGAATGAACTTCCCGCCCCTTTTCTTTGATTTTGATCTAGCTGATCTTGAATCGTTCATTTTGATTTATGACTATTCGTCTTCATCTTCGTCATCATCATCGTCATCGTCTCTCTTCTTCTTTCCGATGAGGATGATGGGTACTACAACGAGTCCTAATGCTGCAGCTCCGCCTGCGGCCCATACCCAAGCCGGAATGCTCTTTTTAGCTGGTTCCGGCGCATCAGGTCCGAGAGGAGTATCCTGATCGTCGATGTCGATTATCTCTGCAGGTTCGGTACCTCCACCCTGCTGGTCGTCTCCCTGTCCGCCTTGCTGATCGTCAGGCTGTCCTCCCTGCTGGTCCTCGCCGCCCTGCTGCTCCTGGCCTCCCTGCTGGTCTTCGCCGCCCTGCTGGCCCGGTCCTTGCGGCTGACCTTCCGGTCCTCCCGGGATAACTATGACTATGGTCTCAGGTACGACTTCAGTGTATTCGAAGGTGAATACGTTTTCACTTGGGTCATCTGTGAGTGTCTTAGTCAGTTTGTAAGCCTGAGGCTGAAAACCTTCGAAATATATGAAAGCTACGACCGGCTTGTCGCCTACGTTTCCGTAGAAAGTCTCGCTTTCATGGAGTTCGTTGCCATCTGCGTCGTGATAGTTTACGGTATAGCTTACCATATTGCTCTTAAGTCCGTAGGCTATGACGTAGTCACAGTCCTTGGTGATCTTGACAGCATCCTTGGTATATGTCGAGTTGTCTTTTCCCGATTCTCTTATGCCTTTGACAAAGTATCTTTCGTCTTTGACTTCTATGAGACCGAAGTCGAACTGAAAATTGTCGCCGTATACCACCTGCTCTTCATATACTGAGTCACCGCTTGTCAGTACTCCGACACTGTCATTGCCAGGGTATACTCTGACTTTGTACAGGCTGTCTGCAAATACATTGCTTGAAAAGCTTCCAAGAAGCATAGCAAAGAGGATAAGGCATGCTATCTTTTTCTTTGCCTTGCTTTTCTTTCCGCTCCTTAAAGCTCCGTCTATTGCAAGGATAAGGATGATGATACCGCATACCATCATTGCGATGTATACGTAGCTTGGTACTCCCTTGCTGCTATCACCCGTTATGACTATCTTCGTCTCAACTTCTTCCGTTGCGAAGCGAAGCCTAAGATCAGCCATGGTATCCATGTATCCGTTGCCCTGGCTCTCGCCGTCGAGGGCTACGAAGAGCTTTACCTCTCCTGACTTTCCTGTCTCCATCCTTTCGAGGTACAGATACTCTTTTAAAGCGCTGTCCACTTCGTGGAGTCCTTCAGGTGAATCCGTATCGGGAGGTGCTGCAGGATCTGCACTTTCGCCTCCTACGGTGCTGCTGCTGTAGATCTCGTTTACTTCTCCGTCAGTTCCCGTGTAGGTGAGCAGGTATGTATATCCGCCGCCTGCTGCGCTTTCACGGCTGTCCTCAAGAGATCTTATGATCTCGTTGAGCATGTACCAGTCTACGGTCTTGCCGCTGGTGTTCTTTACCTTTATGGTAAGTGTGATGTCATCTCCCGGCATAAGCCCTGCAAATGCATCGGCTATCTCGTTTCCGTCGAAGCTGCTCACTACTTCTTTATCGCTTGTATATACGACTTCCCAGTCATCTGCTCCTGTCAGATGTTCTGCAAAAACAAAGCTGCTTGCACTGAGGATAAGTACTGCTGTCAGGAGAAATGCCATTATCTTTTTCATGTTCTTTTCCTCCTTACTTGTTTACGCCCCAGGCGCTTGTCTTTGCTTCATCTACACTGTGTGCCTGCACTCCGTCTACGTATACGTCGATGCAGAAGCTCTTGCCGTTGTAAACATAGGTAGTGGTGACCGTCAGAACACCGTTCTCATCAGTCTCATTGGAATCCACGACTCTTGTTGCGGCACCGTTTATCGTGATGCCTGTGATGAAGGGATCGCTCTCAGCACCGGGCTCAAGTATCTCTGAATAATAGAGTATGGTCCTCTCTTCAGTTGATGACTCTTTGTCTATGGTCCAGCCGTCTTCGCCGAATTCCAGCTCGATCCACTGGGAATCCATATCGGGATATTTGTTGCCCTGTTCGTCTACCCAGTATTTGTATACTATGGCTCTTACGTATTCGTCTGCATTTCCGCTGTTGTATGCGCTCAGAAGCTCTGCATACTTTTTACCAGCCTTGAGCTTTGTATCGCCTGCTCTTTCGAGAAGATCTTTAAGGAGCACTTTGCTTCCTTCCGCTTTTGCTCCGTTCTCGTAGACCTGTACTCCCAGCTGGGCTGTCGCTACTTCTGTATTGAAGTATTCTGATTCATCGGTGAGCGCTGCTCTTACGCCTCCTAAGGTGCTTCCTGTTAAGAGTGCAAGTGCAAGTACGAGAAGTGCTATCGTAACTGCCGGTCTGCTTAGGAATTCTCTAAACTTTTTCATATCAGTTACCTCCTTCCTGTCCGCCGTTTCCCGGAGTAATGGTACCTGTATCCAGTTTCAGGTTCCAGTCAGCCGGCAGCACGTTTCCGTCGGCATCATAGTAGACTGCAGTTGTTTCATATACAACGCCGACCACTATCTGGGTGAACTGATGGTCCTCATCCTCCTTGTCGGGGATGCCGGTCACTGTGAAGGTTATGGTATCCGTGCTATCGCCTACCTCTACAGGCAGTGAGAAGTAATACCATTCGTCCTCTTCACTATAGTGCCAGCCGTCCGCGCCTTCCTCTGCGAGTCCGGTAACTTCCAAAGGATAAGTCACTCCGGAGAATGCTTTTACTCTTACCCATACAGGGTCTGCATACTCTGGATGTTCGCCACCGTTGTTTTCGATGCTCACACCCTTTGCGAAGTCCTTAACTTCCTCTTTCATTTCAACACTGGTGCTGAAATAGAGACCGACGCTTCCGTCAGCCTGCGCATTAGCCGTGAAGTAGGCCAGCGCAGGCTGCAGAACGCAGCACATGATCAGCGCGATCGCAAGTAAACTAAGTAGATAAGTCTTCTTTTTCATCGCTATTCTACCTCCTCCTTGAATTCCGGAAGGGGCGGTTCTTTGAGTCCCGTGCTGTACGCTCTGCTCCACGTCCATCCGTTATCGCTGTCATCAGGATCGAAGATGTTCGCTGCGCCGTGACCGCCGTGTTCCTCAGGGGTATATTCATTTGTAAAGTCCACACTTACTGTGCGGTTAGCAACTATCGTAGCTGTCTGCTCAGGATCTGAAGCAAACTTGTAGTGTGATCCGCTGTAGCTCTCAGTTACCGTTACTTCAGCGCCTGCCGGGATGTTCTCCACTATGATGCTGAGCTGGGTGACAGGATCACCGTCCTTTACGAAGGACAGGACTGCAACGGTCGAGAATACCACTTCTCCGTCTATCCTTGCTACTACGTCGTATATGAAGGTAGCAGTTTCGCTCGTATCGAACTTGTCGATGTACTTCGTGATCCTTAAGTCGCCGAACTTAGGCTCGTTGTAGATCGTCAGCGATATGGTTGCGATACCGTCTTCGGGTGTTACGTCTTCTCCGTCGAAGGAGACGTCATCCTTTGCCACCTCAAGGGCTACAGGTCCATCCAGATACTTGTATCCTGCAGGTGCCTTTGTCTCTATCAGATAGTATTCTCCTACAAGCAGTGAGCCAAGATCAGCTTCGCCGTTTTCATCGGTCGTTACTGTAGTAACAGGCTTTGCATCTTCTGCGGGTGCAAGCTTTCCTGTCTCGGCATCCTCTTCCATATCTTCTGCCTTGTAGAGCTCGAAGATCGCTCCTTCAAGGGGTATCTCATCCACTGAGTCGAGCTTGATGAAGTTGAATCCGTATCTGACAAGATCGTTACTTATGACATAGCTGGTTTCGGTCTCGCTAAGTCTTCCTGTGCGGATGTCTCCTGCTTCGGCACCATCTAATTCTGCACCTGTACCGCTAATGGCTGTGAGTACGACGTGTGCGTCATTCTCATCATCCTTCGGGAGTGCCTGTACCATGTAGATGGTGTTGTTGTCCCAGTAGAGATCGTCATTATCTCCGAGGTCTGTTTCCTTCATGTAGTATGTACCGAAGGGCAGCTTCTCGAAGAATACTGTTCCGTTCTCATCGGATGTTGCAGTTACTGCTGTATCCGGAGCTTCGGGCTTGCAGTACTCTTCTGTGCACTCTTCATCTGTGTAGAGAGTGAATGTGATTCCCTCAAGGCTTATTCCGTCTTCGGATGTCTCGGATTCGCCGATCTTGGTGAATTCGAAGTCTATCCTTTCAGGAGTATGTCTGTTGGTAACTGTTACTGCATATGTGAGTACTCCGTCGATCTCTTCGAGAGGAGCGATCTCAACATCAGGTGTGTATCCTGCTGCATATCCTGCAGGAGCCTCTATCGCTGCCTCGCTTATGATGTAGTCTATGATCGTACCGGCCTGATACATATCAAGGTCTTCCCACTCGTAAGACCAGTTGTTGGACTCGTCGAGAGTTATCTGATCCTTGGTCTCGGACGGAAGCGTAATGGCTTGAGTCGTCGTTTCTGTTTCGCTTACCGGGACTTCTATAGAACCGCTGAGCGTTACCGTAATGGATGTCGGTCTGATCACATCAAAGTCGTCATCGTCTTCCCAGACTTTGGTCACATTGACTACTACGGTCTTAGGCGTGTAGCTGTTGGTAAAGGTCGTGACCTTTCCGGTCGTCTCATCACCGTCCGTGACCTTCGTATCTGTCAAAGTGTATCCTTCGGGCAGTCCATCTGTGATCTCTTCCCAAGTGTACTCTATTGCTTCACCTGCATCGTTCAGCGGCAGGTGATCCTTAGTGAAGGTCCAATTGTTGTCTTCACTGAGTACTACCGACTGTCCGAGTTCTTCGCCGTCTGCTTTGAGCTGTACGCTGATGCTTTCTGGTCTGAAGCCGTCCTGATCTTCAGCATCGTCCCAAACCTTGACGACCGTAACTAAAGTCTCGAAGATCTCGTGAGTATTGGTAATAGTGAACTTACCGTTTTCGTCAAGCTCGATCTTCGTCTCATATCCGTCGATCTTTGCAAGCTCGTCGATATCGTAAACGATAGGTACGCCTGCTTCATTCTTCGGAAGTCCTGTCCATGTGTGCTTCCACTCGCCTTCTGCATCAAGCGTGACTGTCATGTACGGTTCATCGTTTGCAAGCAGCTGAACTTCAATGCTTTCAGTTCTGAGATCGTCTCTGTTGTCATCATCGGCCCAGACTTTCTCAACAGGGATATCGACCGTCTCTGCGTCGTAGTGGTTCGTGATCGTTGTCTTTCCGTCTTCTGTTACCGTACTTGTCATACTGTAACCTTCCGGTAGAACTGTTACGTCTTCTGCCCAGCTGTATTCGATCGCTTCGCCGTCCTTGTTCTTTGCAAGTCCTTCTTCTGTGTGCTTCCATCCGT
>CAZTHD010000041.1:0-8821 GCA_964613315.1 uncultured Oscillospiraceae bacterium
GCTTCTTTAAGATCATATTGCCTCAGGCTGCAAGGCACTTCATGCCCATCTACAGAAACGACGTGGTCGCTCTCATAAAAGAGACAGCAATAGTTGGATACATTGCGGTGAGAGATCTCACTAAGGCTGCAGACCTTGTAAGGTCCAGGACCTATGAAGCCTTCTTCTCACTGATCACCGTAACCATCATCTACTTCCTCCTTGAGGCAATACTCATAGCTGTTATCAAGAGAGTACAGCTCAAGGTAGAGCCGGAGCACAGAACAAAAGAAGAGATACTCAAAGGTATCAAAGAGTGGGAGTAGTCCCATATATCCATCGATCATCATTGAAGCGGGCGCCTGTTTTGGCGCCTGCTTTTTTCATGCAAAGATAATTTTTTCGATGGAACTGTAATGGTCACCCATACTTGCAATATTTGTGATAGTATATAATGGTTTCAAATGGATCGATGCAGTCTCTGCTGCGCAGCAGGACATCGGGATGGAAAGGATGATCGTATGTCTGATAGGATCGACGGCAATACAGCGGAAAGAGACAGTGGTATCAGCTTGATAAGGTTCATAGCCCTTGTCATGATAATATCCTGTCATTTTTGCCAATATTATGAACTTGAGATAGCCTGGTGGCTAAATGCCGGAGTGCAGATCTTTTTATGTATTTCAGGATATCTTTACGGGCGAAGGAACGTAGGGAACGTCATGAGCTTTTACGGAAGAAGGTTCAAAAAGATACTGCTTCCCTACTATTTTGTCATCGCAGTGTTTATCATTTCTATGTTTGCCTTAAGAGGCGGCGTTCCCGTGACGGATATCGGAAAGATGGTCATAATGTCAGGCACCGTGAGCGGCGGCGGACATCTCTGGTTCGTCCCGACCATACTTTTTTGCTACGTATTGACGCCTTTGCTTGAAAAGGGCTTTTCGATTCCCTTTGTAAAGGACAGACTTTCTTTTACGGCGGTGACTCTGTTTTCGATGCTCGTAGCGGCACTTTTCTGCATGGGCTTTGCCGAAGGCTATGACCAGACCTGCCTTGTCTGCTATATCATAGGCTATGCCTTGGGCTTAAACAGTGTGAAGCGCTACTTTAAAGAAACAACGCTTACGGCCTTTTTCGCTCTGCTCGCTTTAATGAACGGTATTCAAATATATTTTGATTACGTAAAGCACTTAGAGCTTTCAGACAGCTTATCTCAGCTTTACGATCTTTGGGCAAGATACAACCATGTATGGCTTGGTGTGTTCCTCTTCCTTTTCCTGAAACTCATATTCTCGGATGTTGGCAGAGGAGGAAGGTTCCTTCCCCTTGCGGACTCTGTCAGCTATGAGACTTATCTGGTCCATCAGTTCTTCATCCTCGGACCTTTCAGTTTATTAAAGGTCATAAAGGATCCTTTGGCTGCCGTGCCCGCTGCGCTGTTTTGCATAGTCCTTGCCGCTGTTTTGCTCAAGTATTTACTTAGAGCCTTCGAGCTATAGGCCTTTGATATTTGAACGCAAACGCCGCAGTCTCAAAAGAGATTGCGGTTTTTTCTATTTATTGTTATACTTTGCTAAATATATTAGGAGAAAGAAGATATGAATATTTCAGCTCTGTTCAAGATAAAAGATCATTTGAAAGTCTTCAAAGGGAATCATCCGGATTTCGTTCCGGAAGCAAAGAAAGTTTTTGCAAAGGGATTCTGTGAAGATCAGGAAGTAGCCATCACTGTAAAGTATCCGGACGGGACACAGATCGACATGGCGGTAAAGGTCAAAGACACGGATCTTCCCTTCTTCAATTCTGTAAAGGAACTTTTAACTAAATAAAGAAATGAAGAAAAGAAAGTGGTGGATATATTTAATACTGTTCCTGCTCCTTGCTCTTCTTGTCATTTTCATCAAGATCAAGACTGCAAAGGTCGTGGAGACTGTAGTCGTTTCCTTTGACAGCGACGGAGGCAGCAGCGTCGAATTCCAGATAATAAAAAAAGGAGACGCTGCGTCTGAGCCGAAAGCCCCTGAAAAGGAGGGGGCGACATTCGATCGCTGGATGCTGGGAGAAGAGCCCTACGAATTCGGAGTGCCCGTAAACGAGAGCATCACCCTTAAAGCCTCATGGATAGCCGATAAAGAAGAGGAAGAAAAAGACGAAGAGGAAGATGAAAAGAAGGAAGAGGAGCAAAAAGAGGAGCAAAGCTCTGAACCTGCGCCTCCTCCCGCTGAAGAGTATGAGGATTACGGGCTTGTGGTCAACGTAACGTCTATAGTCAACGGCCCCATATATTCCTTCGGAGCCAACCATCCGAACATCCTCGGGACGCTGAAGGCAGCTGTCCGCTACGGTATAGCGGTAGGCGAGATAGTGGGGATATCGGTGACCTATCCGGACGGGACGGTCATAAATACGGGCTTCGTGGTCTGGACAACGGACGTGACGGCAATGGGAAATATATATCTTCCCGAAGCCAGAAGAGTCCTCATCAAGGGCTTTTGCGAGGGCATGCAGGTGGGTCTTTGGATCAAGCACCCCGACGGCACTGAGTTCAGCGACGGCTTTACGGTCACCGGCGGCGACATACCTCTTCTGGAGTCTATAGCAAGCGGATATTGAAGAAACAAAGATCCCGGACAAGCGCCCGGGATCTTTTATCGTAACATATACGTTTCTTTACTTTGCAGCTTCTTCGGAAGCTTCTTTTTTTGCTGCGAGCTTTGCGGCTTCTTCCTCTTCGAGGACTCTGTATGCGACCTTTCCGACAAGGGTCTTGGGTAACTCGTCCCTGAATTCGATCTCCTTGGGGAGGGAGTACTTGGCTATGTGCTTTCTTGCGTAGGCCATTATCGCTTCCTTTGTTTCCTCCGTCTTGGGCACGCCTGGCTTGAGTACGCAGAAGACCTTTACGGCCTGCATCTTGTAATCGTCGGGTATGCCTATGACGCAGCTCATGGATATGAGATCGAAGGCATCGAATATGTTCTCAAGCTGTGCCGGATAGATGTTGTAGCCTGAGGAGATGATCATTCTCTTGCTTCTTCCCTTGAAGTAGATGAAGCCCTGTTCATCCATGGTGCCCAGGTCTCCTGTGTACACCCAGGTGAGTCCGTCTTCATGCTTTCTTAAGGTATTTGCAGTCTCTTCGGGGTGTCCTACGTATTCCATCATGACCGTAGGTCCTGCGAGGAGTATCTCTCCTTCTTCTCCGTAGGGGAGCTCTCTGTCGGTCCCCGGTTCCACGATCTTGATATATGTGTCTGGGAAGGGAAGTCCTATGCTTCCTTCCTTGTACATGTGCCTCGGGGTAAGGCAGCATGCGGTTACTGTCTCGGTCGTACCGTAGCCTTCTCTTACCTGCACCGGGCATCCGCAGCCTGAGAGGTATTTGTCGAGCTTCTTCTTGAGCTCTATGGAGAGGGAATCTCCGCCTGAGAAAACGCCTTTGAGTGAGGAGAGGTCTGCGTGCTCCATGCTTGGGAGCCTTAAGAGGGCTTCATAAAGAGTAGGTACGCCGGCTATGAAGTTGACATGCTGCTTGACCATGAGCTTTGCATAGGATGCGGGAGTGAATCTCGGTACCAGTATGCAGCGTCCGCCGGAAAAGAGCATGGTGTGTATGCATACGCCAAGGCCGAATCCGTGGAAGATCGGCATTGCTGCCAGCATCTTGTCTCCCGGTCTGAACATTGGGTTGGCGGCTATGACCTGCTGGGCAAGAGCGTTGAAGTTGCGGTTGGAAAGGAGTATTCCCTTCGTGGTGCCCGTCGTTCCGCCGGAGTAGAGTATGACTGCAGGGTCTTCTGCTTTTCTTTCTACTTTGTAGTTCCAGAAGCACGATTTACCGAGCTGCATGAACTTGTCCCACATGATGACCGGAGCGTCGTCGGGGATCTTTTTGATCTTTCTTCCCTCAGTGAGCATGTATCCTGCTCTCATGGGTCTTGTGAGCTCGTCTTTGATCCTTGCGATGACTATGTTTACTACCTTGGTGTTCTGGCGTATGGCTTCGAACTTGCCGTAGAACTGGTCGAGGGTGACTACGGTCACGCTGTTCGATTCGTTGATGTAGAATTCAAGCTCTTTCTCGGATGAAAGAGGATGGACCATGTTTGCTATGCCGCCTATGAGGTTGATCGCATAGAACATGTATATGGCCTGCGGGCAGTTGGGAAGGGCTATGGTCACCTTGTCTCCTTCGCGGACGCCTATGGTCTTGAGGGACTTGGCGCACTTTTCTATGCCCTTGATCATGTCTTTGTAGGTCGTCGACTTTCCCATGAAATCGAATGCGATGTAGTTTGGATGTTCCTGAGCCTGTTTCTCAAGTCCTTCGAACATGGATCCTTGGAAATAGTCCAGGGTAAAAGGCATGTCCCCGATATAGTCTTTCCACGGGGTCTTTGCTGTGATCATAGTAAAATTCCTCCAATATTTGTATTAAAAGTAAAAAAATGCAAAAGATTTTCTACATAACAAAAAAGTGCGTTGAAAAATACGCAAACGTATATTATTATAAAGCCAGGATCATAACAATGGTCAAAAACCTGTGATATTGTGTATTAATACACACTTGCATTGGAATAGTATAGGACAAAAATATGAAAAAGTATACTAAAACGGACCGCAGAGTCAGCAAGACCAGAAATGCCATAACCAATACGCTCCTAAAGCTCATGGAGGAAAAGCCGCTTTCCGAGATCACGGTATCTGAGCTTACGGAACTTGCCGACGTGAACAGAAAGACCTTTTACAACCATTATGAGAATATGGACTCGGTCATCATAGAGCTTGAGAACAACTGCTCCAACTGGATACTCTCCTTCGTGGAAGATGCGCCGATGACAAAGTTTCTAAATGAGCCGGCAGCCATGTACATAGAGATAGCCGAAGGTCTTCAAAGGCACAAAGACCTTCTCCATCTTTTGTATGAATCCGGCGTCTATTCAAGGCTTTCCCGCAAGCTTTCTGAAAATCTGAAAAATTCGGTGTGGGAAAAAACAAAGGACGAATTCAAGCCGGAATTCCGGCCTAAAGCCTATCTTCTTCTGGATTTCTTAAACGCAGGAGTAGTGGGTATATATGACACCATGTTCAACAAGGACGATCCTACGCCTCTTGAAGACGTAAAAGAATTCTTCGATTTCGTCTTTGCGGAAAGCAATCTACAGGCAGTGCTGAAAGAAGGACTTAAGTGAAAAACGAATACACGGCAAAAAGACCCATCCTTTTGAGTCTCTGTGATGCAAGCGGCAAGCTTAGCGTAACAGGGACTCTCGACATTTTTATGGATATGGCGACCCTTCACGAGGAAGCTTCGGGCTTTGGGGTCTATACAATGCTTGAAAAAGGCCTCTACTGGATAGTGGGGAAAAACCGCATACACTATGTAAGTAGGCCTAAAATGATGGATGACGTGGTCGTGAAGACCTGCTTTTTAAAGCCTTCAAGGCTTTTTGTGAACAGGGAATACGCAATATCTGACAAGGAGGGAAACGTCCTCGTAAAGGGAGAGACCGAGTGGCTCATAGCCACGGAGAACTGCGAGAAGCTGGTGGGGGTCAGAGACTATATACCTGAGAGTTTCGAATTTCCAAAAGAGGGCCTTTTCGAAGAGCGCATGAGGAAGATAAGCAAAGAGTTCGCTCCGGGCCAACTCGCAGGGAAATATGTTGTAAGGCCCACGGACGTCGATTTCGTAGGTCACATGAACAACGCTGCATATTCAAGGGCGGTCATGAGCTTCATACCGAACAAGGAGCTTGCAGGAAAAGAAGTAAAGGACGTGGAGATCTTTTACGCTCTCCAGTGCAAGGAGGGGGACGAGCTCTCCGTGTTCAGAAGGGACGTGGAGAAGGGAATGGAATTCGGAGCCTTCCTTGAGGACGGCAGGAACGTGATGACTGCACGGATACTCTTTGAAGAGGAGGAGAGCAGCCATGAGTAAGGTGATAGGGGTAGGCGGCGCCAACGTGGATATACACATGAAGATAAAAGGCAGCTACAAACTCTACGACTCGAATCCCGGAAAGCTCTTTACAACAGCCGGAGGAGTGACCAGGAATATACTCGAAAATCTGGCAAGGCTCGGTGTGAGCTGCAGCCTTCTTTCTGCCATAGGAAGGGACGACCTCAGCTCCATCATAAAGCGTTCCTGTGAAGACGTATCCATAAATACGGATATGCTCTACGTCAGCGAAGAAGAAGCGAGCTCTTCTTATCTCGACCTTGTTGATGGCAGCGGCGATATGTTCGTAGGAGCCTGCGATGCCGAGGTCCTGGAGCATATGCCCCTTTCCCATCTTGAAAAGTACGCAGGCGAGATAGCAAAAGCCGATGCTCTTGTATGCGATACGAATCTGACAAAAGAGCAGCTGGAAAAGCTCATGGAACTGGCAGAGGGTGTCCCGGTCTTTTTGGATCCTGTATCCACTGCTAAAGCCGGAAGGGTCAGGGATCTTTGCGGATCTTTCTATATGATCAAACCCAACCGACTTGAGCTCGAGGCTCTTGCCGGCATGGAGTGTCTGACCGACGGGGATATCGAGACTGCCTGCGAGACTCTTCTTTCAAAAGGTACTGAATGCGTTGCCGTATCCCTGGGCCGGAGGGGCTGCTATTTTGCAGACAGAAAGGGAAACAGCTTTTTCAGAGAGCCTGTAAAGATACTCGATATGGTCAATGCTTCGGGCGCGGGGGATGCTTTCACGGCGGGCCTTGTCTATTCTTACCTTAAAGGATACAGCCCGGAGATGACCGTGGATACAGCCCAGCAGTGCGGCAGCATAGCGGTCATGAGCGAAGAGACCATAAACCCCTTGATGAGCGAAGAGCTGCTAAGAAAGCATATGAAGGGATGAGAGCGCAGGGCGTATTTTGTACTTGTGTTTAAGTTGCGCATTTGCCCCGGAGGAAAGGCCTCCGGGGCTATTTATTTGTTTGACCTTATATATTATAAATTATATAATATACGTTAGATTTCAGTGCCTCGAGAGAGGGTAATAGGGAACCGGGTGAAAATCCCGGGCGATCCGGTCACTGTAAGCAGGGAGCGAGGCGCCGTATCCATTGGATCCAAAGGATCTGAGAAGGGGCGTTTTAGCTGCGATCTGCGAGCCAGGAAACCTGCTGGAATATTTAGGTGAATGCTTCCTGCGAAAGCTGCTTGCCAAAACGATGATGCGGTTTTCTCTTTTAGAGAGCCTTGCACGTTTAAAAGCTGCGCTTTCCGGGAAGGAAGGCGTTTTTTATTGCCCTTAAATTGAGTAACTAGGAGGACTCAAAACATGCGTTATTCTAA
The DNA here is from genome assembly GCA_964613315.1 of uncultured Oscillospiraceae bacterium. Taxonomy (GTDB): domain Bacteria; phylum Bacillota; class Clostridia; order Peptostreptococcales; family Anaerovoracaceae; genus RUG13409. The sequence continues at coordinate 7,277 of CAZTHD010000041.1, forward strand.
AACTTTAAGCAAAGCACTGGTAGTTATCCTTGCCCTTTGCCTCGTTCTATCTTCCTTCGTTTCCGCCTTCGCTGCTTATCGGGACGGAACATATAACGTTGGAATGACCTGTGAAGGCGGCAGCGGGAGAGGCGGAGTCGCATCTGCGGCCGTCACTGTAAGCGGCGGATCGATCACGACTGTTGCGCTCACTATGACAAGCCCTAACTACGACTATTGTTACGATCCCGTTACAGGAGCAAAGGTGAACGCTCCGGCAGGAAGCGGCGACTCCGTTTTCTATATCAACTTCCCGGGGAACTACTTCAGCTTTACCGCTGATACCACGGCCATGTCCGCTCCTCACGAGATCACCTATACTATCACTCTCGATCTGTCCGGGATACCTTGGGATTCATCAGACGGTGAACCTGCTCCTTCCTACAGCCCCGGCACGGGAGATCGGAATCTTGGATTCTGCGCTGCTATGGTCATAGCTTTTGCTATGCTCGCAGCTTTGTATATCGAAAACAGGAAATATCATGAATAAAACTTTGAAAAGAACCGTAAGCATCGGGGTGATCCTCATCCTGATGCTTACACTTGTTTTTACGTCGGCTGCTTCAGCTCTTACAAACTATCTTGACGGAACTTATCCCGTTAGCATAAGAAGCGAAGGCGGCACTGGCAGCGACATATCGGCTGCTGCCGTGACCGTCATAGGCGGCAGGGTCTCGTTCATTGATATCACCATGAACAGCCCGGGCTATTCATATTGCCTCGACCCGGTCACAGGCGTAAAGATAAACGCCTTGCAGGGCGTTGGCAATTCTGTCTTCCGCGTCAATTTCGCGGGAGAGTCTTTCGCTTTTATCGCTGCTTCCGGGGCTCAGCAGGAGATCAGGTATACAGTGACTCTCGATCTTTCGACTCTTCCCTTCTTGGAAGAGGAGACCCAGCCCCGGGTCCCTGAGGATGATAAAGATCAGGAGAGCGAGCTTGATAAAAAGCTCGCGGAGACCGACGCCCTCATCGAAAGTATAGGGACCGTGAGCATATCTTCAAGGGATGCGATCGAAGCTGCAAGAGCTGCGGTGAACGCCTTCTCCGAGGAAGAGCAGCGAGGACTTAAGAATCTTTTCGTCCTTGATGCTGCGGAAAAGGCCTTTGCCGAGATAGAGAAGAAGATAGCCGATGCAGACGCTCTGATCGAAAAGATAGGTGACGATATCGATCTCGGATCCCAAAAGGATATCGAAGCGGCAAGAGCTGCGGTAGACGCGCTCAGCGAAGATGAAAAAAACGAGCTCAAAAACCTCACTAAACTCAGGAGCGCAGAAGACATTTTCAAAGCACTCAAGGAGGCGGCGGATAAGGAAGCCAGCGAGGATGCCAGAAAAAAGGAGATCCTCAGCTATATAGCAGCCGGTGCTGTCATCGTTCTCATGATCGCACTGATAATAGTCATCAACGTTAGAAAGGCAAAGAAACAACAATGAAAAAAGCTTTAGCCCTTTTGCTTGCCCTGTCCATGGCGCTTTGCATTTGCGCCTGCGGCGATAAAGA
>CAZTHD010000042.1:0-8755 GCA_964613315.1 uncultured Oscillospiraceae bacterium
ATCACCGTCTGTCATAATACATTACGAACGATATTTATCATATCATAGTTTTATGACATAACGGTGACTTTGATTCAATCCGACAGATCAAAATACAAACTTGCATTCATATTATCGAATACCAGGTCATCATATTCACAGGCCCTGAAATGGGAAAAACCGCAATAGGGACATTTTTTCTTTCCGTTGAATTCCAAATCCAATGCGACTTTTGCCTCTGCATAGGAATCATGATCTCCAAGCGGTTCTGCATATGTACATAACGATATGGTGCCGTTTTTTCGATCACCCCAAAAATTTGTACACACGGCATAATAGCGGCTCTTTTTCTCTCCCAGATCGGGTCTCAATTCAACGACTTCTGACAGGATCGGACTATCGTCGCCGTCGCTTTGTTTACCGCTCATTGTAGTTTTTTTAACCATTTTATGCTCCATAAATCAATTCTTTCTATGAGGTTCCATGAGTTCATCAATTTTTTCAAGTCCGTGCTCTTTCAGTATTTCACTGGTCGGGACCCCATTTTCATCCCATTTTGCAAGAGCGTAAAACCTGTCCAAAAGTGCCTCGAATCTGACCGGGTCGATCCTTTTTCCGGTAGTCCAGTCGCCTCTGGGTTGAATGTTACATACCTGCATATCGAAATCTTTATTTCTGCCATGTTCCATGATGCTGTAGCATCTTTCCATCAGATAGATCTTTTCGGCATTGTATTCCATCTTCTCCGTAGTGTACTCGACTCCTGTCACAGCAGTCATTATCTTTGCTTCTATATCGAAATCGCCTATGAATTTGTTTTCCTTGTTTTTAGGATCTGCAAGCAAAGGATAATATCTGTCGCAAAGTACACCGCATCCTATCATGATGCCTCTGAGAGTGTTCTTGTATGCAGTATATTCTTTATCCGTATATGCAAGATCGTCGAAGACTTCTTCGTCAAGATCTCCATCAGGATAGAATTCACATTTACGTCTGGTATGGTGAGGACCGATGCCCCACTTTACTCCGTAGTAGCTTTCTGCAGCATCTTCAAAGAATTGTCCATTTCCTCCCTGTGTGCCTGCAAGGAGCACGTATCTGTGACCTGAGTCGCTTATTGGGTCTCTGCTGTCTATGGCATACTGCAATACTACCGGTACCCAATGCGGATATCTGAAGTTCCTCCAGCAATCTGTACCGAGGGAATGTGTACAATAACCGTTAAAAGCGTGAGGAGAATATTTTTTCCATACTCCGCCGTACTTTTCTGCAAGCCTGGCTATTCCTTCTGCAAGCTCATCACCTATTCCCTCTCTGTTACCACACATCCATGCCAATTTTGGCATTTGCTCCGGATCATCGACGTCCCAGTTGAATCCGACGTATTCCGATACGTCTATACCTTCCATCTCCATCTCTGTAAGCCACAGATAAATGGACTGGAATTCCCAGGAATTGAGGCCAAGATTATTGGTATGAGCGATCGCCTCCAGCGCACTCCTGATATTTACCGGCCATCTGTAGGGACGGCCGAGTTTTTCCATATACCAGGATTTCTCAAGATCTGAGATAGGAAGCCATCCTATGGTAGCTATATCGACACATTTGTAGGTATCCGCAGGAATCACGTCATGGAAGCTGCCTTTCAGTCCTCTGAAATAGGTATTTACGTTATGACACTTGGCGCCGCAGCCCCTGCAGGCAACGTTGAGACTCGACGCATACGTAATGTCTCCGTTTTTTATCAATTCTTCTCCGGACTGATACACAAAAGCAGGTGGAGCCACCGTGACTGTCCCTTTTGTAAACCCCCACTTATCGAGAGCGCTGGATCTTAAATTCTGAGTCTCCTCAAAATCGGCTATATCCACCTCTTTTGTTCCGGTAAAAACAAGTGCCTTGATTTTTTTATCGCCCATAACTGCACCGAATCCGCCCTGGCCTGCAGCATGTCCGGTATTGCACATGACAGAAGCCCAGCGCACCAGTTTCTCTCCGGCGGGACCTATCAGACAGGTATCTGCATCTGCTCCGAAATCCTCTCTGATAAGCTGCTCCGTTGTGTTCACATCCTGTCCCCAGTAACGGGGCGAAGCATCATGGAACGTTACTTTAGCCTGATCGATCTGAATAAGAACGGGAGTTTCAGATTTATTAACGATCACGACACCGTCATATCCTGCATATTTAAGACCGGTAGCCCAGCGTCCGCCCATACTGGATCTTGTGAAATGATCCGGATAAGTTGCTGCACCTACTGAGAATATATATCCTCTTCCGCTTCCGAATACCGGCGTACCGGTAACAGGCCCTACCATGAACATGAGCAGGTTCTCGGGGTCGAAAGCCTTTGTACCGGGCTTCATGTGATCCCATGCAAGTCTTATCGCAAGTCCTCTGGCTCCCATGTATTCTTCGCACAGATCACTTATATCCAAATCTTTATATGTCTTGTCGGCAAGATCGATCCAAAGTATCCTGCCGTGCCATCCGTATTTTATTTCTGCCATATTGCCTCCTTCACTCTACACGGAGCGCCCCATAGTAACATATCTCTACACACGCAGGCCCTTTTTCACGGCCTTTGCAAAGATCGCATTTCACTATGACCTTAGTGTCTCCCAAATCGCTCTTCTTTATGAGAGGATAGGCTTCATCAGCAAAAGGACATGCTTTTACACATAGTCCGCATTTGACACACAGTTCCCTGTCTACATACTTTGCGCCTGTCTCTTCGTCTATTTTTATAGCAGACTTGGGACAAGCGTCCATGCAGGATGCGCTTTTACATTGTTTGCAGACGTGTATATCAAAGTTATGAACATAAAAGTCTGCATCAAGTCTGATGGCAGACAGGTATCTGCTAGCTTTGCCGAAGTGCGCTGCTGAGCATGCCATCTCACAGCTTGCGCATCCTGCACACAGTTCCTTATTAAATATGATCCTTTTATTTTTTTTCACTTTTTTCTTCTCTCATGTAAATCAAAGTGTCACGATTTCAGATTGCAATTCGCTTTGTGAAACCTTTTTTTCACTTTTGTTGTGTTTTACGAACACTATCTGTACGAGCAGGTGAGCAAGGAACATCATGACAGCAAACATCACGTATGACGATCCGTATTCGCCTGTTCTTTGAGCTATCTGTCCGGGTATGAAGGAGAAGAGCATTACTCCCACCTGCTGTACCATGCTCATCTTCTGATAAGCTTTGGCATATTCTTCAGGTCTGTAAAGAGAAGATGCCCAAAGACTTACCCCTATGGTGTTATATGGGAAACTTACTCCTATGAAGAAAGTCGCCAGCATTATGACGAAGTATTTGCCGGTAAATGCCAGGCTGCAAAGACCAACGCCCAATGTCGCAAAGATCATCGTGAAGTAGTTCATCTTGTAGACTCCGAATCTGTCGGCAAGAGGTCCGTATATAAGCTTGGATATCGTCAGCACTCCGCCCCACATGGACAAAGCTGACGCGGCCTGTACGTTGGTGAATCCTTCATTGGTGAAATGAAGGGTGAAAAGCTGTGTAGCTTCATAGGATGAAATGCCCTGAAGAGCCATTGCAGCAAGCACGAATACGGTAAGCCCTTTTCCTATGGATACGGAAGTATTATTGTTGATCTTCCTCACTTCTCCCACAGAATCGCCCTGGCCGTAAGCGGTCATGCCCATATCTTCCGGACGATCCTTGAGGCAAAGCGCTGCCAAGACGCCCAAAACACCCACAAAAGCAGCTGTAATATACAAAGCTGCAGACAGCCCGTAACTGTTTATGATCCTGACAGTCAATGCCGGGACGAATACGGTAGCAAGGCCTGTTCCCGAGATGCAAAGGGACAATGCTGTTCCTCTGCTCCTTACGAACCATCTGTTGATAAGTATGGTCACAGGGTAGATGGATGCAACTATGCTGGTAAATCCGGCTATAAAGGTCGCTGCAAGAAGCATGAACACCGATTCTGCCTGCGCATACATGATGAGAGATATGACGCCTGCAACTATACCGATGATCATTCCCTTTTTTATCTCAAACCTATTCAAATATTTATCTACGATGCTCACGAACAGGATCCCGGCTGCACTTCTCACAGTGACTATGAGGGACATCTGAGAGTCCGTAAAACCTCGTAATTCTTTAAAATACGGATAATACGTACTGAAAGAATTGAGCATCACTCCCGCTGTAAGAAATACTATTAAAGTACAGCATACACATATTATCCAGTGGTAATATTTCTTCATTTTCTCTACTTGGTGCAGCCTATGACAGCTGCGTTTTTGATCTCCTATTTAGCACATGGGATGCAGTTTTTGCTGCATCCCATGTGCTATTTGGTTTGTGGTTTAATTATCTATATTTTAAGATTTGGCTTTTCTTTCAGCTTCCTGAAGTGACTTTCCGCCGAGTATTATGATAGCGATCATGACCGCCCATACGATGAGGCATCCGACGTTAGCGCTGTCATAGATGGTATGTCTGTTAAGTACTGCATGTGCTCCGAGGATGAAATATGTGGAGATGTATACACCTAGCATATTCGTCGCAACGAGGAGCGTGGATGCGAATCCTAAGGATTCAGGCTTGCATATGTCTGCCAGCTTTACCTGAAGCGAAGTAAGGCAGATGGAGAAGCATACTCCTGAAAGGAATACGCAAACGATGTTTACGATAAGATTTGCCGGAATGAATCCGATCAATCCTACGAATGCTGCGACTCCTGCCATAGCTGCGATAAGCGATGACTTCTTGAAGATCTTGTTGAATGCACCTATGACGAGTCCGCCGCAGGTAGCGCCTACGCTGTAGAGTGAGAGCACTGTTCCTGCAAGTGCTGCAGATCCTATGTTGTATACTTCGAACTGGCTGGAAAGGCTCATGAGGAGCGGATATACTGTTCCTGTCATGACTGCCTGCATCACTGCAAAGACCCATACCCAGCCTGTCATTCTTGTCTTTTCCTTAGGTCCTTCGGCTGCTGCGTCTGCCTCGCTTGCCTTTTCAGGCTCTTTGAGGAAGAGGATGAGAAGTACTGCTGCAGGCACTGCGAAGATATTGATCCAGAATGCTGCTGTCCAGCTGATACCTACGAGCATACCTACTACAGGGCCTGCGACGATACCGAATACGAACATCATGGAGTTTCCAAGACCAACAAGTTTTCCGTATTTTTCGGAAGAAACCGTCGCTGCAAGAAGAGCATTTCTCGGTCCTACGAGTCCGATACCAACGCCCATGAGAGCTCTGAAAGCAAGGACCACTGTCCACGTGGGATGGATAAAGATAGGTCCGAGTCCGCCTACTGCAAGGCAGAGAGCCCCTGCTACCATAGCTGCCTTATACGGGATCTTCTTTCCTACAAAAGGAGCGATGAGAAGCATTACAGGTACGCAGATAAGTGAGTAAAGTGTTGTGAGCTGCAGAATGGATGCAACTGATTCATTGGGCCATGCAGCCTGGCATGCTGCAATGGCAGGGTTTTCGGCAGCGCCGAGTCCGGAGATAAGGTATACGAGCATTATGGCTACTACAGCCATAGTATTGTTATTTTTCTTTTCACTCATTGTCATGTCCTCTTTTAAATTATGCTCCGATCATTGTTGATATAGCCCGAATGACGCATCCGGCCTTATCACAGCCTTCGGGGACTACTGCGATATCGATTATTTTCTGGAGATCTTCATCCCAGTTTAATTCAAAATGTCTGTCTTCCATGAAAATATCCTCCTATTTCTTCATCTTTCCGTATTCTCTTACGAAGTCCATGACCGCCTTGAGGTTTTCGCCCTTTGCGTCGATGGGCCAGGACATGATGCTTGCAGTGGACATGATGTATTTCCCGTCATATCCGACATCATCGATAAGACCTTTTGCTTCGTCGATACATTGCTCAGGCGTTCCGAGTCCGAGGTTAGTCCTTCCGAGTCCGCCAAGAGGTGTCAGGTTAGGAACGTTCTTTTTAAACTCGCGGATATCATCATTCTCAAGATAGAGCGAGAAATGTCCTTCCGGCATATCACGGAAATAATCCTCTTCCGGTTTTACGGATCCTTCCATGAGGAACATAGCTGTCCAGTCGTTTTTAACGGTGACGTCTACGAGCTCATTGAAATATGGAACGTAGAATCTCTCAAACTGCTTTCCGCTGAGGAAGGTGTGTGCAAGACCGTAAGTCCAGTTCGTGAAGCATACGTCTCTGTCCGGGTTGTACTGGGAAAGAACGAAATTGATACCTCCGCCGAGCTGCTCATATGCCTTGTGGCAGAAATCGTCGAGCTCGTCAGATTTTCTTCTGAGATCAAGAGACATGCCTTTGATGCCTCTCATATTCATTACTTCTTCGAAGGGAGGAACGAAAACTCCACTCACCTGATCGGGGACTCCATAGTGGTTATAGAGTCTGTCTAAGATCTTTGCAGAATAGATATTGGTTTCTGCCGCGACTCTTGCAGCCTTTGCAATACCTTCGATCGCCGCTTCTTTAGTCTTGAAAAGCCTCGGAAGAACGTTTTCGAATGCAAATTTGGCAGCGCCTTTTTCGATTCTTGCAGCATATTCGTCAGAACTCATCTTTTCAGAATCTGTTACGTTCAGACCCTCTTCTCTGTCCAGGTCATAGATCTGGTTGTCGAGAAGGCCTGCTGCTTTGCACATATATGTAGCTGCATTTCTTGCGCCTACTGCTGTGTAAGAGTCGAACTGATAGATCTCTGCGAAACGGCAGACTGCATCGAACATCTTAGTATAGTCGAATACGCACTCTGTAAGTTTGTATCCTGCATCGTAGATCCACCAAGTGTGACCGTTAGAATAAGTCGGGATCCTGGTCGGCTCGACATCTTTTCTTATGGCTCCGTTGAAAGCTGCAACTCTTTCTTTTCTGAGAGCTACAGGATCGTCGAATTTACCCATTTTCAAATCTCCTTTTAATAACTGCTTAACATTTAGAATTCCTAAAGATTTGTACGCAGCCCGCCTTGGCCTTCAGCGCTTTTGCATCATCAAATCTTGTTTTCGCTCACAATATATATCACTAATTATATATTGTAAAATTCGAGACTTTTATATATAGTATAAGTATCGCTTATACATTAGCATTGCTTATACATATCACTAAGTATCGCTTAACATCAGTACGGATCATGGAAACAATCAAGCTTAGACATTTTATATGCGTGTGCGAAAACGGATGCAACCTGTCAAAGGCCTCTGCAGAGCTGTATATAACCCAGCCGGCTCTTAGCCAGTCCATAGCAGGACTTGAAGAAGAACTTCAGACAAAACTCTTCGAAAGAGTGAAAGGCCGCCTTCATCTGACTGAAAAAGGCTCGACCGCATTGAAAATCGCGAAGGAAATCATAAAGAAAGAAGACGAACTTAAAAAGACGATGGGCAAAAGGGCTCCCGAGCTCTCTGTATTCTCCATAGAGCCTAATCTTACTTTCCTCATAACCGCATCATATTTAACTCGCAAACCCACCATTCGTTTCATACATGACTACGATGCGAATACCATAGATTATTCGTACGTACTGCGTGAAGGAAAATACGACATGTACATAACGGATAAACCTTATAGCGATACTGTTTATGAAAGTCTCTTTATCCTCAACGACTGCGAGTACGCCTACGTGCCGAAGAAATCCCGCTTTTACGGTAAACGGAGCGTTTTCATTGAAGAATTTACCAAAGAAAAATTCGTAAGACCGACGGACATAGTTGCAGGATCCGGAGGTTATCCGTTCAGAGTATCCACCTTTCTTTCAGACATAATTGAAAAGAACAAGGAGAACGTTACCATCGAGTATCTCAATCCCGGAGTCGTGCAGCAGATATTCAGGGGAAACATCGATAATGACGATGAAAGCAATTATTGCCGTTTCCTGCCCACGCTCTACTTTTACTCGAGTTACAGCGGATCGGTATACCTTAAGGATAGGAAAAGACTTGTAAAGCTTAAAAATCCCGAAATGACCATACCCTACTATCTGGTATACAAAAGGAAGCACAGCGATATAGTCGAAGAATACCTTGAATGGTTGAAGAAGAATTACAGCAATATTTTCAAGATGTCGATCTAAAAAAATCCGTCAAAATAAGACTGAAATAAACCCGGGCACCTGAATTGCCCGGGTTTTAGCTTATCATTTACCATATATAATTCCATTCAGGAATTAGTACGTTGTAACCTTCATATCAAATATGATGACCCCTATTGTATAATTGATATATCGGAGGATGAAGATATGGGAAACCTTGTAAGTTATCTCCGCTGGCGCGGAGACATATCTTTTAAGAACAGTCCGCTGACTCCCATGGATGCAGTGGCACTGGGGCAGATCTCATATTTCGATCTAATGAACGTCTACGTCCCGGGCCAAAAGCAAAAGCTTGGAGATCTATACGACAGACAGCTTGCAGACAGCAGCTTCGAATCCACCTCACTGGACCCAAAAGACGATGCGGAAGCCTTCCTAAGGGCCGTTAACGCCTCGAAAAGGTTCAGGAACGCAGTGGTCCTCGACTATACGGACGTATACAGTCAGGATGAAGACATACAGTTCTCCGCCATGACCTTAAGGTTAGACGACCGAAGCATAGTCGTAGCCTTCAGAGGTACAGACGACTCGATAGCCGGATGGCGTGAAAACTTCATGATCAGTTTTACCGAAACCGAGTCGCAAAAGATGGCTTTAGACTATCTTTCCAAAGTGCTCAAGTGGCACAGGAACGTTTACGTCTGCGGCCACACCAAGGGAGGAAACCTTGCCATGTACG
>CAZTHD010000043.1:0-8724 GCA_964613315.1 uncultured Oscillospiraceae bacterium
TATACGTCGATGTAGCGGGTGTGGAGTCCGTCTCCTTCAGTCACTGCTGAAGCTTTGTACGTTCCTTCTGTGAGTGCTTCGCTGATGATGTAGCGGTAGATCCCTGCACCTTCGAAGACTACGCTGCTGAAGTCTATCTTGATGTTCTTGTAGTTGGATGCTCCGTCCTTTACTGCTTCAAGCTTATCTACTTCTGCGTCCCATGCTACGTTACCGATGACTGAGGGATTTCCGAGGCCCTTCTTTACAGGTACTGTGACCGAGCTTCCGGATTCGTGCATGGAAGCTGCGTCTGTGACTACGGTTCCTTCTGCGACCTCAACGGGTGCTACTGTGTAGCTATAGCTGATGGTGGGTGCTCCGATCTCTTTCTCGTCGAAGTTGTAAGCCTTGATCTCCTTCTGGAGTTCCAGGACCTTCGCCTGGGATACGGGGCTGTCCGGGGCTGTGAATGCTCCCTGTTCGCCGGTGCTTGCGAATGCTGATGCGCCGAAGCTCATGATCATTGCTACTGTGAGGACGATTGTTCCGATTCTTTTCATTGTCTTGTTTTTCATTTTTTTTGTTCCTTTCGATTGTTTTATCTTTACTTTATTATTGGACTATTTCATAGTGTGCTTTCTGCACATCTTTATGACTATTTTTGTTATTCCCATCATCAGGCCGAAGCTCATTACTGCTATGTAAGCTGCCATGTTAGCGTTTCCGCTGTATCCTGTCGGAGCCGGCATTATGGGGTTGTTTTTGATGACCAGCGTGTAGTGGACGTTTTCTTCATCAGTCTCTGCTTTGAGATCTACTGTCATCGGATGGCTTCCCAGTGTTACAGCGCCTGTGCTTGATACTGTGAATCTTATGCTTGACTCAAGTCCGAGGTATCCTGCTGCCGGATCTGTTTCTCTGAGTTCGTAAGTTCCGGGTGCCAGTTTGTTGAGGTCCATTTCCAGGAGTCCGTCTTCACCGCTTTCGATGTTTTCGTATCCGCTCATCGGGTTTATGTCGATGCTTGTTACTCCGTTTACCGTTACCTGGCGGTGGAGTGCGAAGCTTGCTCCCTTGAGGGGATCTCCTGTGGATCCGTCTACCTTTATTGCTTCGAAGCTGCGCTTCTTGTTTTTGATCACCAGGGTCGGTGTTGTTCCTGCGCCTTGCATCAGTGTGTACTGGCTTTCGTTTATTCCGCTTACTCTTACGATGCCGTTGTGGAGTCTTATCGTCATGCTTGACTGGAGTCCCCAGTAACCTTGCGGTGCGTTTGTTTCTGTCAGTGTGTAGTTCACATCGTCTCTTAAGAAGGCTACTGTTATCTGTCCGTTCTCTCTGGAGGTGAACTCTCCGATCTGGTATCCTTTGTCGTCCTTCAGTACGAAGGTTGCTCCTGCGAGATCATTGCCGCTGCAGTCCTGCTTTACAAGTACTATGCCGGGGCGGTTGTTGATCACTGTGTCTACTCTTACGTGGGAGTCTTCTTCGATCTGTCCTTCTTCGTAGAGCACTGTGTACTTGATCGTCGAGCTTGTTGTTTCTCCTTTCGGTCTTCCGTTTATTTTGACTTCATCGCCGTTCTCTAGGTATATAATAGAGTCATAAGCGTCTACAATTCCGTCATCATTTACAGTTACTTTGCTTCCTTTCAAAAAAACTTCTTTTATTTCGTATCTTTCGAAAGGTACTCCGCTTACGGGGAGGTTCAGGTAGTACCAGTAGATGCTGTTCTCTTCCTGGGAGAGTCTTCTTACGGATCCTTCCACAAGGGTCAGGTTTCCGTTTCCGTCGTTGGTGTAGATGGCGAAGTATGCTGCATCTCTTTCTTCCATATAGTCTGCGTCAGACCACTGTTTGTTGACTCTCAGTCCCCAGCCTCTTAAGTTGCAGACGTCTACGTGATGATCTTTTCCGTATTCTATGGTTCCTTCTACCGGTTCTTTGCTTTCCTTTTTCTCGTCTTCGCTTCCCTCCTCATAGATAACGTATTTCTGGAGTGAATATCCGTCGGGGATCTCATTTTCTCTTTCTTCTACCATGAAGGTGGTTCCTGCGAGTATCTCCCTAATCTCTACTGTGTAGTATCCGGGGATCTTAGTGATGGAACCGTTCATGGATGTTGTGAATCTTGCGGATGCTTTTTCTTCATTTGTAAGCTTTGTGTAATTGTCTTTACCAAGGGATACGAAGCTCTGACTTTCTGCATCCCATCTGCAGTACATGCCTTCCGTATCTTTTACGTGATAGGTATACATGTTTGCTGCTGAAAGGCTATCGGAGCTTGATTCTGTTCCGAAGTAAAGTCTGAATCCGAATGTTGTTCTGTCTGAAGGATTTCTGTATTCGTTTTCGCCTGATTCGTCGTAAACGAGCTTGGTGATGGTCAGTGTTCTGAGCGCATCGGGATCTACGTTGTTTACGAAGACTGCTCTTGCTCTGTTCTTGATGGGAGCGTATGAAAGGGTGAAATCTTTGCGATTTTCGCTTCCTTCTACATTGCTTCCCTGAAGCTTTACACCGTTGACTTCGACTCTGTCGAAAACTTTGGTGTTGACTCCGCACTCTGTTATGCTGTATTCGACTGCTTCTTCAGGAAACTCTATTTCAGCTGTTTCCTTGGGTCTGAGCATGAATACGTTTTCATACTTGATGCCGTCTATTGTGTACTCTGCGAGGCAGTTTACGGGGTTCACTGTGTCTTTGTAGTAGACGTAAGCAGCTCCTGCTCTTCTCTGGCTGAGGATGTGCTCCTCACCGTTTTCTGTCTTGTAGCTGATCTGGAAGGGGAACTCTGCGAGTTTGGATTCCGTATCATCTATACCGGAGAGCTCCTTGCTCAGGAGCACTGTTCCGGGTCTGATGGAGGCAAGGTTGAATCTCATGTAGAGATTAGATGCTCCGGCTCCTCTTTCCATGTAGAAGATCCTCATGGTGTGGGCAGAGTAATCTTTGAATACCCAGTTTCCGTTCTTCTGTTCGAAGATACCGTCAACGTAGCTCTGTGCTTCTGCCTTGCTTGCTCCTCTTTTGATGCTGTTGCTAAAGAAGAGCTCCTTAAGGCTTGTGCGGCGTCCGTTTACTACGACTTCGCCTGTTCTGTAGTTGACGCTTCCGGGGATAGCGCTGTGTATTCCTCCGAGGTCTATGATCAGTTCGCCGTCTACGTAGAGCCAGAAGTCGTCGTCTCCTGTGAATTCGTAGATGATGTCGTGTCCCCAGGCATCCAGGCCGTCGGGGGTCTGTGTGAATGCTGCTTCGATCTCTACTGCGAAGTAGAAGTCGGGCTTTGCTACGAGATAAAGAAGCTCGTTCTTTCTCGGGTCGCTGTCGGGGAGTTCCTCGACCTTTGCTGTGTAAAGGTTCTTTCTGTTGACTGAAGCGTACTTGCCGGCTTCGATATCATTGAAGGGAAGGAACTGTCCGTGCTTTAATGATTCTCTTTCGTTTGCGTCGTTTGTTCCTATCTCCTTGTATACTTTGAATGTGTTGTCGCTCTGCAGGCTTGCAAAGTTCTGTGTGCTGTCGAATTCGTAATATCCTGTTCCGCTGTAGGTGCTGTCTATAAAGAGATGGTTGACTTCTCTTGCTCCTGCGTAGAAGTTTGCGAGGGATCCCTTTGCAGCGTCCGGATATCCGTTTGCCTTAAGATCTGTGGAGAGAAGGCCTGCTACGGTGTTTGTAGTAAGTCCGCCTGAGTTGTTTCCCAGATAGTTGCTCATGTCTTCTCTTTTATCCTTGTTTATGATCTTCATCGTGATACCGTACTTTGTATGGTCCACTGTGGGAACTTCCGTGAGTACGTCATCGACTTTTGTATCTTCTATCACTGCGAAGTAGAAGTCGTCTGCTTCTGCGAGCTCGCAGGCTCTGATACGTCCGTTTTCGACTTTAAGTCCGCCGTATCTGTAGTTGACGTCATCCCATGCCACTATGGAGCTGTGGTAGTAACCGTTCCTGCGGCCTTTGAGGTTGATGCCGACCGGGCTTGCTGAGAGGAATTCTCCGTTTTCACCGTTGGGTGCTATATACTTTTCGGAGTACTCGTTGAAGAGTTCATAGTAGTAGTTGGGCTCTGTTGTGCCTTCCCAGTAGTACTCTACGAAGTTCCAGAGGAGGGTGTTTATGATGCTTCCAACCCACTGTACGGAATCTCCGCTCTCGTAGCAGGGAACAAGGCTTCCGTCATGGTCTATTGCGTAGAACACGTACTTGTTCTTGTTTTCGTCCCAGCTTCTTGTATAAACGATCACGCTGGATCCTGTTTCGATCTCAGAGGAAGATACGCTGATCTTGCGTGCAGAGTATGTCATGAAGTAGTTGGATGTCAGTGCAGAAAGTGCTGTGAGCTTGAGCCATTCGTTTCCTGCTGCTGTGCCGCTTACGAAGCCTGTTTCTACGTTTCCGCTATAGCAAAGGCTTTTTCCGTTTGCGTAGAGGGCGATCTCTCCTGCGTGGATGCCGGATCCCGGGACTACCGTTATCTTGCTTCCTTCGTTTGCGGAGTTTGCAAGGCCAAGACCGGAGTTTTCTATTCTGAGGTACTTCTTGCTTCCGTTATCTTCTGCTGTGATCTGATATCTGTCTTCTTCTACCCAGTGGAAGGTCCACATGGTGATATCGCTGTCGTTGGGAACGAAGAGCTTGTCTTTGTCGTTTTCTGCGGCTGTCATGACCGTGAGGGGGAGAGCTTCGAGAGCGTTTCCGGCTATCTCTTTTGCCATGAGGGCTTTTCCTGCTGTTCCGCCGTTCCAGTTCATGAATCCGTAGCTCTTTCCATCGAGTCCTAAGGGATCTGTTTCTGCTGCTTCTTCGTGATACCAGAAGTACATTGCGTTGTTTACGTCTCCTGCTGCATTCCATGCGCAGAATCTCTTTCCGCCTGCGCCGCCCTGCATGTTCCAGAACCATGCTCCGTTGTTTAAGGTGAAGTATCCTTCGCTATTGAAGTTTACGGTGAATGCTGTCTTCTGTCCTTCGTCGGAGGTGAAGGAGAGGCTGTTGTTGTTTGCATTCATCACGTACTGTCTTCCGTTCTCTCCTATGCAGTATACGTAGAAGGAGTTGTTGCTTCCTGCTGCTTCGAAGTAGTATACAGCTGCTCTCTGAGCGGGGCCCTGTGTCTGAGCCGGTGTAGTCTTCTTGATACCAGTTCTGTTGTTTTCCTTTACTAGGCTGTCCATGAAGTAGTAGCCGGATGTGTGTCCTATATAGAGTCCTTCAGCGCCGAGTGCGAGGAATTCATCGTAGCTTTCTACTCTGCCCCATGCTGCGTCCAGGGGATCGGGTCCCTGTACTATGGCGTATGCGGAGAATCCTTCTGTTCTGAAGGAGACCTTGTTTCCTTCTGCGTTGCAGCTGAGCTCTTCTCTTGTTTCTCCGAAGTGGACTACGCGGAAGTTTCCTTCCTTTGTATCGTCGAGAAGCTCTACGTACACCTGAACTGCTGCGGAGGGCTGGATCTCGTTTCCTTCTGCATCTATGATGGAGATGTCGA
This sequence comes from uncultured Oscillospiraceae bacterium, assembly GCA_964613315.1. GTDB lineage: Bacteria > Bacillota > Clostridia > Peptostreptococcales > Anaerovoracaceae > RUG13409. The sequence goes on from CAZTHD010000043.1 coordinate 5,480, forward strand.
AGATGCGGGCATAACCGAATCCTGCTGCGTTCATGAGCTCTTTTGTCTCTCCGAGGTAGAAGTCATAGTCGCTTCCTTCAAGCTCTCTTACTGCGAGGTCTGCGCCTTCGGGGATCTGTGCGTCTTTTCCGTACTTGAGTCCTACGAGATAGCTTGTGCCGTCGCCTGTTTCGATAACTTTTTCTATGGAGCGGCTAACTGTATATACGGAGAAGCTTTCTGCTTCGAACTCTACCACACCGTCTACTGCGCCTACTGTTGTGACGAGCTCGGGTTCTCCGCCTTCGGGTGTATGATACACGTTGAGTTCTTCTGTTCCGAAGGAATCGTCTGCAAGGCTTACGCTGATGCTGCCTTCTTCAGGCTGCCATGCTATGCCGAGAGCCTTCATCTCTTCGTTTTCGAATATGTTTATGTCGTATGCTGCGAGTACTTCTTCTCCGTCGATCTCTACGGATACGGGGATAGCTTCCACCACTGCATTTTTGGGCATCATTCCTGAAAGTTCGAGTCCGCAGTCAAGGCTTACTGTCATGAAGACAAGGCCCTCTTCTGCTTTAGCTTCGCTCTGATCTTCGCTTTCGACCTGAGCTTCTATAGCCTCTTCTTCAGCTGCTTCGATCTCTTCTGCGTTTTCTGCTTCGATCTCTTCTTCTTCAGATACTTCAAGCTCTTCAACTGTCTCGAGAACTTCTTCGCTTTCCTTTTCAAGCTCATCTTCTTCAGCTGTTTCAAGCTCTTCGGCATTTTCAGCTTCAAGCTCTTCGGCATTTTTAGCTTCAAGCTCTTCTTTTGCTTCTGCTGAAGTTTCTTCGCTGCCGGAGATCTCTTCTGCTGCAACTTTTTCTGTTTCGTTTTCTTCTATATTTTCGATAACGGTCAGTTCCTCCTGAGCCTTTTCATTTGCGATCTCGAATTCATCTGCAAATACGTAAAGCGGAAGCGCTGTGATGAAGATCACAAGGCTGAGCATCAGTGTTATTATTCTTTTTACTTGTCTTAAAAGTTTATTCATTAGCTTTCCGTTTCTTTATATGCTTGATCTAGCTCGTTTTTACACCCAGATTATATGTCCCGGACCGTCAATAAAATCGTCACTAAAAGACGCTTATCAGAGCCAAACGTCAAAAAAGCGTCACAAAAAGCGTCACAAATTAATAAAAAATGCTTTTTTGAAAAAAGAAGTCGTAAAAGCATCTTTATTGACCGATATCATTGACATTACAGCCCTTAAGTGTTAACATAACTTGACCTTTAAGTGCGGTCCCGTGAGGCCGTCAAGGACAGCAGGAACATTGCGGTGTTCATAATATTTTCGTATATTGCTGCTTTCCTTGAAGGAAAGCAGTTTTTTCTTTCAGGAGCTTTTAGTATGACTTTGAAAACGATAGGCAAATACACAGTTTTTCCCGGTTTCGCAGACGTGCACGTCCATCTGCGTGAGCCGGGTTTTTCATATAAAGAGACCATATATACGGGAAGCAGAGCCGCAGCCCACGGAGGATATACTACCCTCTGCACCATGCCGAACCTCTCCCCTTTCCCGGACACTTTGGAGAATCTGAAAGTACAGCTGGATATAATAGATAAAGACTCTGCCATAAGGATCATCCCCTACGGATGCATCACAAAGGGTGAATCTGGGACAGAGCTTTCCGATATGGAAGATCTTGCTCCCTTTGTGGTCGCCTTCTCAGACGACGGCAAGGGAGTACAGGCAGGCTCCATGATGAAAGAAGCCATGCAAAGGGCAAAAGCTTTGGGAAAGATGATCGTAGCCCACTGCGAGGACAACAGTCTCCTGGATGGAGGATATATACATAAAGGAACTTACGCTAAGGAGCACGGGCATAAAGGCATATGCTCAGAATCCGAATGGAAGCAGATAGAAAGAGACCTTGAGCTTGCAAAAGAGACCGGATGTGCCTACCACGTCTGCCACATCTCGACAAAGGAAAGCGTTCAGCTCATAAGGGATGCTAAAAAAGACGGCGTGGACGTAAGCTGTGAAACAGCTCCCCACTACCTTCTCCTCGACGACAGCTTCCTTGAGGAAGACGGAAGATTCAAGATGAACCCTCCCTTAAGGGACAAAACAGACAGAGAAGCCCTTCTCGAAGGTATATGCGACGGAACCATAGACATAGTAGCGACAGACCATGCGCCACACAGCGCCGAGGAAAAATCAAAGGGCCTTGAAAAAAGCGCCATGGGCATAGTGGGTATAGAAACCGCCTTTCCCCTCCTCTACACTTACCTGGTAAAAAAGAAGGTCATAAGCATGGACAGGCTTCTTGAGCTCATAAGATATACGCCCTTAAGAAGGTTCGGTATAAAGGAAAACGATGACTTTTGCCTTTTCGATCTTGAAAGCGCATATCATATAGATCCGGGAAGCTTCCTTTCAAAGGGAAAAGCCACTCCCTTCGAAGGCTGGGAAGTATACGGGAAATGCATGCTGAGCGTATGTAATGGAAAAGCAGCATACAAAGATGATGAATTGGAGGATGACATATGCAGCAGTCTCTTTTCAGAATAAAGGAAAACGAAAGTATCGCCCCTTCCGTCTTCAGGATGACCTTGGAAGGCGATACGAAGGATGTAACAAAGCCGGGACAATTCGTCAATATACAACTTGACGGACTTTACTTAAGACGCCCCATATCGGTATGCGATCTAAACGGCAATGAGCTCACGATCATATACAAAGTGGTAGGCGAAGGAACGAAACTGATGTCTGAAATGGAAGCAGGCAAAGAACTCGATATCCTCACAGGCCTTGGGAACGGATACGATACCTCCCTTTCAGGCGAAAGGCCCCTGCTCTTAGGAGGCGGTGTAGGAGTCCCTCCCCTTTACCTTCTTGCAAAGAAGCTTCTTAAAGAGGGAAAACAGGTGACAGCAGTCCTCGGATTCAATACAAAAGACGAGATATTTTATGAAAATGAATTCAAAAAGCTGGGAGCAAAAACTCTTGTGGCCACTGCCGACGGCAGCTACGGCATAAAAGGTTTCGTGACTGATGCCATGAAGGACCTTAGCTATAGCTATTTCTATGCCTGCGGACCTGAACCCATGCTCAAGGCCGTATACAAAGGATCGAAGAGCTCCGGACAGCTGAGCTTTGAAAGAAGGATGGGCTGCGGATTCGGAGCATGCATGGGATGTTCATGCAAGACCATCACGGGATACAAGCGCATATGCAAGGAAGGTCCCGTGCTCATGAAGGAGGAAATATTATGGGA
>CAZTHD010000044.1:0-8428 GCA_964613315.1 uncultured Oscillospiraceae bacterium
GAGAAAGTAGGGGCAATTTAGCTATTATGGAGCATACGACATTTGAAAGAACTGTGCCGGAAGGGTACTCACTTGTATATCACATCGACGCTGCAGATAAGAAGACTGGGCTCCTACTTACGCTTGGATCGATGGTGATAGCAGCCGCAGTACTGTTTGTGATCTTCCGGAACGTGAGCCTGATAAACTTAAATATAGATAAAATGATCTCCTATGACTTGGTCCTCTTAGGATCCCTTCTTATCTATATCGTTCTTCATGAGCTTACACATGGTGCAGTATATAAGGCACTGACTCAAGAAAAGCTCAAATTCGGGATCACTTGGAGCGCAGCCTTCTGCGGAGTTCCGGAGATCTATACCTACAGATCTACAGCGATCCGATCTCTGATTGCTCCGTTCACACTCTTTTCACTGATTTTGATCCCATTGACTGTGTGGCTTCATAGCATCGATACCGGTTGGTATCTTGTTTCAGGCATACTTCTTGCTTTGCACCTTTCGGGATGCATAGGAGATCTCTATATGCTTATGCTGTTTCTGACTAAGTATAAGGATCCGAATACACTTATGAGAGATACCGGTCCAGAACAGTGGATATATATGAAGCAATGAAGCTAATGCTTTTCGCTAATAACCCAGCACATATTCGCAAAAAATGTAGAATGCTACATAATTTGCGATTTTTTGCTTGAAGTTGATATCTCGGATGCAACGACCAAGCTACGTGAATTAAAACCATATTTTAAGTTGAATGATCAAGTTCAGAAAATCATTGATCGATAGTGTGAAGCCTCACGCGGCTTTAGTCGAGTGAGGCTTCACTCATAGTATCAAAAGTGAACTTCGGGAAGAACTATATCTCCGGAGTCTCCCGGATCTTTATCATCTTCTCCGGGTTCCCCTTCCTGAGACTGATCAGAAGGGGTGCTTGGCTGACTTCCGCTGCTACCCTGATCGCCTGATGAAGGCTGTGAATGATCTGCCGGATCCTGCGGATCAAGAGGCTCTTTATCTTTGTCTGAAGGATCGTCAGTTTCTGTATCCTTCGTATCTTTTTTAGTATCATTTTCAACAATGTCTGTGTTTGCATTGTTATCGGCATTAGTATCGACTTTTTTCTTTCCCCAGGAACAGGCTGTGAGCATGCAGGACATTATCATAAGGATAGTTATAAGTCTTATCAATTTATTATTTTTCATGAGGATCCTCTCTGTTACTTTCGGTATAGTGCGATTCAATGTGCCCTGAGCACATTATAAAAGTATAGGTCTGATCAATTCGTATTAAGGTATATTATACAGTAAGTTTGCGTTTTATGTGTGTAAAAGCATCGTATTTCTTTTGATTATATACCGTGTTCAGCATTACCAGGAAAACTTGTATGGCATGTTTTTCCATATGATTTTCCAAAATCGATCAGGAAAGCTCATTTTGTTAATTATATTAATGAACATTATGCAGAAAAAAATAGTAAAAATATATACATTGAAGTCCAAATTATATATAATTTAATTTAAGTCAAAAATAGCAGTTTTTAAGGAGATCCTGATCAATGAAAAAGCATTTTAAAAGAATGATAAGTCTTGCTTTAGCGATCACGATGGTGTTCGGCTCATTTGTATATTCCAATGCAGATCCTGTCGAAGTCAACGAAGATAAGACTTGGGCTTATGGTTTCAGCATCAATGCCGATACGACATACAACGGATACGTAACTGTAACTAATACTACGACTCTTACGATCCCGGAGGGATGTACAGTTACTTTAAATAAGGGTTTGAGAGTGCCTGCAGGTGTTACATTCACCCTCGAAGGCAGCGGCAAGCTCATAGCCAAGGCAAGTGATTCAGGACAGGCCGGTATAGGCGGATATCCGGACAAGCCCAATGCAGGTACTATCATTATAAACGGATGTACTGTAGAGGCTGAAGGCGGAGAATATGCTGCAGGTATAGGCGGCGGATACAACAATAGCACTGATAATGGCGGAAGCGGCGGCACTATAACCATAAACGGCGGTAATGTGTCAGCCATATCCGGTAATAAGGGCGGTGCAGGTATAGGCGGAGGCAGAAACGGAGCAAGCGGCACTATTACCATAAACGACGGTACCGTATACGCGAAAGATAACTGTCGTCCTATCCTTTGGAGTTATATGGATCTTGAGCAAGGAGCTGCTATCGGGTCCGGCTATGCCAATCCGAATTACGACGTAACCATAAACGGTGGCAGTGTAACTGCAGATACCAATACTATCATTTCCCCAAGCGGCGCTGCTGTTATCGGATGTGGAAGACATGCAGTGGCTAACGGCACTGTCAGGCTTCTCGGCGGTAAAATTTTGATCAGCGGCGGGTATTTAGGCAGCGGTTCATTTGAAAGAGTCGGAGACAACAGCCGCATTGAACTTTCCTGGAATGATCCTTTAGAAGATTACATAGATGCTTGTCAATTTGGACCTTATCTCATATCCAAGACGATAGTTCTTGATAAGCACTTCTACGGTAATAACGGTACTGTTTTTGAGCCTGGAACGACAACTTTTGGTGAATGGAGAGAGATCAAGAACTCCGGTTTTAATGGGCAGTTCTTTACACCCGGAGTTAAAAAAGTTGAATTCTACAGTCATGAAGATACTTTATTAGAGACATTGACATCATATACCGAGATCTCAAAAAATGCTGTAGCGCCAAGTGAAAACCCTGTATGGGAGTATGGTACTTTTCAAGGTTGGTACGATTCTTATCATGACAGAGGGGCTTCGGGAGAAGACGATAGATTTGATTTTACCAAAGAAATCAATGAGGATACTAAGATCTATGCAGGTTGGAACAGGCTTGAAACTAATGTACAATTCCTTACCGGTTATGGAGATAAAACATCGACTGAAATAGTCGGCGATGAACTCATATTCCCTGATAAAGCAGCACTTGTAGAAAGGTACGCTGATCTTCAAGTACCTGAAAAAAAGTCGTTATCCTATTGGAAAGATAATAATAATAACCATTACGAACCCGGTCAGAAGTTACTTATAGAGAACAGGCAGGATTATATATTTGCTGCAGTTTGGGAAGATTTGAAAGATGATGTCAACTTTTATGATGTCAGATTTCTCAACTATGATGGTTCTTTGATAAAAGCCTATAGTGTAGAGGAAAATACTGACCCTATCTACGACGGGGCTACACCTACAAGGGAAAGTGATGCGCAATTCACTTATACTTTCAGCGGTTGGGATAGACCATTCAGCACTGTGACTGAGGATCAGACATATACGGCTGTATACAGCAATACAGTAAATACCTATACTGTACAATGGATTCATAAGGACAGCAGCACATCGGCGATTTATGTAGATAAAATTGTTGAAAATCTTTCCTATGGTAGCAGTATGCCGACCTATGATAAAGGAGTCCCAAGTGTCGATGCAACAACAGCTTATACCTACACCTTTAACAGATGGGAATCAAATGTTGCTGTAGGTGATATAGTAACATGCGATGTCACTTATACAGCAGTATTCGACGCTGTTAAAAACAAATACGAGATCACCTTTGTCGATGAGAATGGAACAACAGTGCTTCAGCAGGAAGAAGTTGAATATGGTATGATCCCGGTATATACCTCCGAGGCCCCTGTTAAAGCAGAAGATGATCAATATGTATATTCTTTCATAGGCTGGGATCCTGAGATCAGTAAAGTTACAGAAGATAAGGTGTACACTGCCGTGTACAGCAGCGAGTCAAAAGAGGTAAAGATCGAATCTGTACAGCTCGTTTTGAGCGGTCAACTGGGAATGAACTTTTTTGTCGCACTTCCCGATGGTCAAGAACCAAGCAGCATGAAATTCACCGTAGGAAGAAGGACACAGATCGTTGATCCCGGTGCGCCTGAGTCAGACGGCAGATATAAGTTCACATGCTATATAAATGCTGCTGAGATGGCAGAGACTATCACTGCCGAATATGAAAATTGCAAGGAAGAGACCAGTGTAGAAGAGTATATCGACAAGATAATAAGAGGCGCAGATAGCGATGCTGCCTTCGCCAAGGCAACTCCTCTTGCAAAGGCTATCTATAACTACGGATATTACGTTCAAAAGGCAAATCTTAAGAACGGAACCGGATACAAAGAGATGTCGGAAAAGAATTATCTTATCGATGACATAGTAAATCATATAGGTTCATACACTCAAAAAGGTAAATATTTTAACTATGACCACAGCACTATAGAAAGCGTTGCCTTCGCTCTGGAGTTGTGCTCTGAGACATCGCTGAAGTTCTATATCAAGACAAACAATGAATTAACAAAAGCTAATGTCTATACTGATAATTCATTTGATTACACTGTCGAAAAGGTCGGAGACTATTATTGTATAGAGGTTCCTGGTATTGCACCGAGCAAATTCGAAAAGGCTTACTTTTTTACACTGATCAATAGTGACAATACATTATCAGCTTCAGTCCTGTCGTATATTACGGCAAACCTGAAAAATACTGATGCAAGACCTGAGATGCAGCGCGTATCAGCGGCTCTTTACAATTACTATCAGGAAGCGATCAATTACAAATAACAATGCGGAGGTATTGATTTAATGAAAAAATATGAAACTATCGAAGTTGAGATAATAGAATTAAAGATAGATGATATCATTACTATGAGTGGGCCTGAAACAGATTGGCAAAGTAATATTGGCGATTTGGAACAATGATCCGTTTGAATTCTAATGGATCAGATGATTCGAGGGAGATTGAGGGATCAGCAGTAATCAGCTCTTATGATATTATTCTGAAATGATATACATTGTCAGACATGGAAAAACAGAACTGAACGGCAAAGGTGTACAGCAGTCCCTTGCAAAGAGCTGTTCAGACTGCAAATATCCTGGTCCCCGGAAAGACTCCTGTCATAGACCAAAGATTCATTAAGTCTGAAAAACCGAGTGTAATTTCGTAAAAATATCATTTTCCGAATTTAATTATATTTATAAAATAATCCGCAAATTATAATATATTGCGGATTATTTTATAAGTTGACATTGACTAGTGAGCTCAAAATGATATAATTTAAATAGAAATCCGCAATTCTATAATATATGCGGAGATTGATACAATTTACTAGCGGAAGGTATTTCAATGCAAACAAGAGCAGAGTGTATTAAGATATACGGATCAGATTACTATATAAAGCAAAACATAGAAGCCGGAGATCTATATAGATTAGAGAAAGGGATTTATTCCAGTCAAAAAGATGTTCCGGAACTTGCTATGCTTTCATTTAAATACCCAAATGCAATAATAACTATGGAAATGGCTTATTATTTATATGAGCTAACAGATGTTGTTCCAGACAAATATACTTATGCAACAGACCGTGACGCAGCCAAAATAAAGGACTGGAGGATAAAACAATACTTTCAACCATCTGAGTTTTTTGCAGATGGTATTTCTTCTATTAATTATTATGGATATGATTTAAAAATATATAGTCGAGAGAGAATGCTCATAGAGCTAATCAGGCACAAGACAAAGCTTCCTTTTGACTACTATAAAGAGTTGATCTTAAGCTATAGAAAAATACTGTCATCCTTAAACATACAAAATGTACAGGATCTGGCCATAGTGGCTCCGAAAAGCAGTTACATTCTTAAAACTCTGCAATTGGAGGTTTTTTAATGCTTAACATAAAAGATATGATGCTTTCATATCAGGAAAAAGGTTATTCCGAAATAAATGCGCAGGCTAGGGTTTGTCAAGATATCGTAATAAAAGCAATCTCAATGTCCCTTTTCATTTGAAAGTAGAGTGGGAATAATTGCACCAAACTCGCCAGTCCAGTAATTTCAAGGGTTGGCGGTTTTTTATTGCCTCTGTGGTTGCACTTTGGTTGCAAATGCGTATATACGGACAATTGTACTCTTTTTCAAGAAAGTGTTAGGTGATATAATATCTTAAAATAGGAAAGCTCAAAGCTGCCAACGCCGGGCATGAATATCCCATGATTAGGAAACCGAGCGGACAATTTGAGGTATTGAAAGATAAACATGGCTTTGTCATAGGCGGAATGGCAGGATCAAAATATAATCAATATGAACGGGATCTTGAGCCGGGTTCAAAGCTGTTCCTCTATTCGGACGGTGTTCCGGAAGCCATGGGCGGAGAAACAGGAGAAGAGATGTTTGGCCTTGATTGAACTCTGGAAACTCTCAATGCACATTCGGGCGAGACTCCGGAAGGACTCATAAAGGCGCTCAGAAACTCCATGGAAAGTTTCGTCGGAGAAACAGAACAGTTCGACGACATAACCATGCTGTGCATCGAGTACAAAGGGCAATGATCGATCATAGCGAATATTTCAAAAATCAGGAGCGAAGTTAATGCCACCTAATAGATTTTGGAGCTACTGTCATTGTCATAGAGCACGATCTTGCTGTCATAAGGAGCGTTGATTACGTGGTGGATATGGGCCTCGGCGGAGGAAAGGACGGCGGCAGGATAATCGCCTGCGGTAGCCCTGAGAAGATAAAAAACTCCATAGTTTGACGGCGTACGGCAAAGAGATCCTCGGCACTTGGGAACTCTCCGAAGCTCAGAAGATGAGATATGGTATAGAATGATGACTTTTAAAGAGCTCCTAGATAGAGACGGACATTTGGTATACAGGACAAGAGGTGTGAGCATGGAACCCATGCTCACACAGGACAGGGACCTGGTCATGATCAGCGTCCCTTCTTCGCGTCTTAAGAAATACGACGTAGCTCTGTACAAAAGAGGGGACAGTTACGTACTGCACCGAGTCATAGGAATAAAAGAAGACCGTTATTTGATCCGCGGTGATAATACGTACAGCATCGAAGAAGTGCCATTTGAGGCCGTAATAGGCGTTCTCACGGGTTTTCAGCGTAAAGGCAGGGAATATACGGCAAAGAATGACTTTTATCAGTTTTATGCAAAATTCTGGAACTTCATATATCCTTTACGTGCAGGGTTTATTATCTTAAAAAGAGTTGCCGTAAGCACAGCGAGGAAACTCGGTATATTGCCCTTTCTAAGAATGCTTTTCAGACCATTAAGAAAGTGGCGGTAAGCGGCAAAGAAATGTATAATAAATTATTAGTGTAAAGTTACGGATAATTGGGATATGGAAACTAAAAACAAAAAAATGGGAAAGATCATCCTCTTCATACTTCTTTTGATACTTGCCATTGCGGCAGTGCTTTTCGCTATACCTAAAACAGGCATCTGCTGCCGTATCTTCGGTCATGATATTTATCATGAGATCAAAGATGAACCGACCTGCAAAGAAGAAGGTGTTGCGAGGATCAAATGCCGTAAGTGCGGCAAGACTCTTGACGTGATACAGGTTGAGAGAAAAGAACATAACTACAAAGACGGCGTGTGCACCGTATGCGGAGAGAAGGATCCCACGTATCTGCCTGAAATAGAAACTGATACTGGCAAACCGAGCGGCAATACAACGCCAGGTAGCAATACTGCTCCCGGCAATAATACTCCGTATACACCGCCAAGCAATAACGATCAGGGCAACACAGGTGGTTCTGGTAACGATGCAGGTGAAGGAGAGTTGGATCCAGAACCTACAGGAAACGGCAGAGCATATATCAACGAGAACGGAGATATAGTTCTCCCGGAGCTTCCCTGATGACAGGTGTCTACAGACTGGCAGATCTTAATATATCGATAACGTCTATCTACGAAGAAGTACATAATATGCTAAAAGATTATGTATCTTCTTCGTATTTTATTGATTTCAGCGTTTCTACCGATCAGGAAGATATAGAGTATGAGAGGGAGAAGTCGGCAAAGGAAGATGAAAAGGAAGGTATAGCTTTAAGAGTCTTCAAAGACGAGTATCTTGAGACCCTTGCAGTATACAGACAGATAGCAGATAAACTGCCTTCGTACTCGGCATTCCTCTTTCACGGTTCCTGCATAGGGATGGACGGAGAAGCATATCTCTTTACGGCTAAAAGCGGCACGGGCAAGAGCACCCACGCAAGGCTCTGGAGAGAGCTTTACGGCGATAAAGTCGTGATGATCAACGACGATAAGCCGATCATCAGATTCAAAGAAAGCGTGCCGTATATCTACGGTACGCCCTGGGACGGTAAACATCACTTAAGCAGTAATGTATCTATGCCTCTTAAAGCCATTTGTATACTTGAAAGAGGAGAAGAAAACAGTATAGTAAAGATAGATTTCAAAGAAGCATACCCAATGCTCTTGCAGCAGAGCTATAGACCCGGAACCGGAGAGTCTCTTTCGATGCATCTTTCCAATCTTGATAAATTAAAGGATAAAGTGTCTTTTTACAGACTTAAATGCAATATGTCATTAGATGCGGCAAAGACCGCATACGAGGGGATAAAGAAATGAAACTTAGCAAAGATTTCATACTTCACGTAA
>CAZTHD010000045.1:0-5704 GCA_964613315.1 uncultured Oscillospiraceae bacterium
AAATCCAGTATAACTGACTAATTGTTCGTATAATTATCGAAGTAACCTGATATCCAGATGATAGGAGTACCCTTGTCTCCGGAGCCGGAAGTAAGGTCGCAAAGACTACCCAGGAGGTCTGTCAGCTGGCGGGGAGTGGTCCCTTCTGATGCCATGTTGCCTACCAGATTAGCATCCTTTGTCTTGATGGCTTCTTCGATGGCCTTCTTGAGCTCTTCTCCCTTAAGGTCTGCAAAATCGTTGTCCGCAAGGAATTTGAGCTTGAGTTCATTGGGCTGTCCCACAAGGCCTGCAGTGTGGAATGGAGATACAACAGGGTCTGCCAGTTCCCAGATCTTGCCCACGGGATCCTTGAATGCGCCGTCGCCGTAGATCATTACTTCCACGTGCTTTCCCGTCGCTTTCAGGATGTTCTCCGCTATGCCGTCCACTACGGGCTGTCCGTCTCTGGGGAAGAGCTTTACGCTGTCTTCCGTTGCCTTGTTGGTCCCGAGCAGTCCGTACTTCTCGTTGTAGCCGGAACCGTTTACGCTGGCGTTGAGTATGTCGTCCATTCCGAGAACGATCTCTGCGCCTGCTTTGCGAAGGAGCTTCTTGGATCTTTCTCTCGTATGGATATCGCAGGTTATGACATTCTTAGTGTAGTCGAGTATGGCTCTTGGGTCGTTTGCGAAGAGTATCACTGCTTCTGCGCCTGCGTTGGTGATTATCTCCTTGTAGTACTCGATGTAATCCACGCCTGTGAATCTATGCTTTTCATAGCCGAAGAGTTCTCTCCATCTGCTCTCCGTGAGTATATCCCTGTAGGGATCCACGCCTGCATCGTCCATGGCATCCTCTGAGATGAGGTGGTTGCCCACTTCGTCGGAAGGATAGCTGAGCATGAGGTATATCTTCTTTGCGGCCATTGCCATGCCTCTTAAGACTATAGCGAATCTGTTCCTTGAAAGTATCGGCATGATGACGCCGAATTCGCCGCTGGGGATCTTGGCCTTTACGTCGGCTGCAAGCTGCTCTGTGGTCGCATAGTTGCCCTGAGCTCTTGCCACTACGGACTCGGTGACTGCGATAACGTCTCTGTCCTTTACTTCGATACCCTCTTCTACTGAAGCTTTGAGTATGCTTTCCGTGACGATCTTGACGATATCATCGCCTGTTTTGATGATGGGAGCTCTCACACCCCTGGAAATTGTACCTATACATCTTTCCATTCTTTTGTTCCTCCTAAATGTATATGTAAAGAAAATATGTAAACTACCAATAGAGCACCGAATCCGGATCGATGGGATATCCCTTATACCTGACCTCGAAGTGGAGGTGGGCACCGGTGGATATACCCGTATTTCCGCTGTTTGCTATATGCTGTCCCTGATATACCGAATCGCCGGTGTGGACAAAGAGTTCGTTGCAATGCGCGTATATGGACTCGTAGAGACCTCCGTGGTCTATCTGGACCATGTATCCGTAGCCGGAAGTATATCCTGCAAAGGTGACGACCCCTCCGTCGGATGCGTATACATGAGAACCTTCAGGACATGCGTAGTCGTTTCCTCCGTGGACCTCGGCGACGCCTGCTATACCGTAGCGCTCTCCGAAGTATGCAGACTGGAACCACTGGGTAGTGGAGTCGAGGGGGAAGATGAAGGTTCCCGTACCTATGGTCTGCGGGATGGGCTTTGTACCCTGATAGTATACGGCGTTGATCGGGTTAGACATCCTCGTCGAAGATATTATGGTCCTAGACAGCTCGACACCGTTCTCTCTTACGATCTCAGCTACCACCAGTTCTTTTCCTAAAACGCCTGCCGAAAGGAGCGTTCTCTCATCCTCGTATATGGAGGAGTTTTCTATGTATTCGTTTTCGAAGGGCACGTCCTCTTCGTAAGTAGCTGTTTCCACGGAATGGATATGTATGAGGGCGTGAGCTTCCTGTCCCTCTTCAAGAGGAACGGCGCTTCCGGTCTTGAGATATAGAAGAGCATCGTCGGCATTCCAAATGTCTCCCAAAAGGACCTGAGCCTCGTCTATGGTGACGGTCTCAAGGAAATTGATGGCTGTATATTCTACGCCTGCTCTGTCTCCAGCATAGTCTTCCCTGAATGCTGCGATAACCGCCTTTGCGACTTCTTCGCTTTCGAGTATGACCGCCGTCTCTCCGTTGATCTTGATGGCATAGCCCGTCGCCTGAAGATCCTTCATATAGTTGAGGTTGTTGAGGATCTCGTCGGAGCTGTCGACATCTAATCTGAAACCGAAGACTCTGTTGAACTGTATGTCTCTTCTAACGTCCAGGTTGATATTCGCGCCGGTCACTTCGGAGAGCTTGTCTCCGAGGACCTCGATGGTCCTGTATACTTCCTGCTTGCTCTTTGCCGTGCCAAGCTTTTTGCCGTAGTAGCTGTACTCATAAGCCGATACTGAACTTATGATGATGAGCACGACTGCCATAGCGCTTACAGCGGAGGAGAAGGTCATGAAAAGCCTTCTCTTGTGCTGATCCATGATGAATATGAGGTCCCAGATCTTGTCGCTGAGCCAGTCAAAAGCCACGGACAGATAATATCCTATCTGCCTTAAGAGGTTCACGAAAAAGATGACTATATCCCAGGTGTCTCGGGACAGCTTGCATATGAAGTCCCAGAGGGTTTCCTTCAGATTGTTGAATCCCATGAGATACGGTCCCCATGCATTGCGGAAGACCTTGGAATAGACGGTCATTTCCTGCTCTTCTGTCACGTAGGACCTCGTTTCCAGCTCCTTGCGTGCCGCAGAAAGGCCTTTTACCAGCCTGACGGTCCTGGGGATAAATCCTTCGCGTCTTTTGCGTCTTTCCTTTTTCTTTCCTGCAAGAGCTTTTGCCTCATAGATGGAGACCGGAGCCGATTCTTCTGAAGACTTTTTGTGCTTTGCTGCTTTGCTCTTCCTGGTACGGCTGTTCCTCAGCTCCTCGCGTTCTTTTTCTCTCAGCCTCGCCCTGTGTTTCAGATCCTCTTCGAAATGCTCTTCGTCAATGAGTCTGTCGAGCTTCTTTCTGCTTCTTTCCGCAGATCTTTCGATATCGTTCTTAGCCCAGAGCTGCCTCAGATTCTGAAGGCTGTTCTTTTTCTCGTCTGTGTTGTTGTCTTTAATATCGTTGCTCATTTTTCACTTCTGTCAGTCTGTCGTAGAAGCAGCTGCACCTGGTCCCGTCTTCCAGGACTCCCGTATCGCTGCACTTTTCACAGGTATATATGGGGTCTAAAGCGTCCTTCTTGTACCCGTTTTCCTCAAGAAGGGCTGTTTTTTCTTCGTTGACTTCTCTTTGTCTTTCCCTTGCTTCCTCGAGCTCGGCCTTCCCGGCAGGTCCTTTGAGTATGCACCTTGATATCCTGCCGTAAAGAGATCTGTTTTCATCCATCAGTTCCCTGAGCTTTGGAACGTCAGTATAGATCTTCTCCCTGATAGCAGCTGCCTTCCTTGCATTGTTTTCTCTTATCTGCGCATATCTGTCGTCGACGGCTTTCAGAAGCCTTGCATTTTCTTCTGCAGAGGAGGATTCTTCTTTTGCTGCTTTTGAGATGAGTATGCTGTTGATATAGTTGATGCTGGGGCTTGAGATGCCGCTTGTCTTCTTGCAGGCCTCGAGCACGTCCTCAAGGCTGCACCCGAGATCGTCGACCCAGCTGTCCATGACGTCTGCTTCCGCTTCTGTTGGATTCCGTCTGAAACCAAGAGCCTTGAATACCTTTCTGTAGAAATCGTATTTTCTGTCGGTCTCGGCAAGGTATTCTTCTACCTTTTCCTTCGTATCCAGGCCTTTTTCATGCCAGGACATAAGTATCTTGTCCACGTAGCGGTATCTCGTGCTCTTGCCGTTTTTTACGGATGTCCTGTATCCGAGGAGTATGACTTCGGGCTTTATTCCGAAATCCTTAAGCCACACGGCTACGGCTTCAGGTTCTTTTGCTTCCAGGAGCCTCCCCGTTTCCTTTTCTATGGATTTGAAGAGAGCGGACACTTCCTTGTTGTTGAGCTTTTCCGCATTTGCGGATCTGCTGCTCCCCGATGGCGCTTTGCTGAAGAACTTTTCCTTGATATTGACGAATTCCGTCTCCTTCTCCGTTGATGCTCCTCCCTTGGTACGTCTTTCGACGAGGCCATGCTCCTGCCAGTAATCAAGGGCGTCTTCCACCTGCCTTGCGTTCATTGAAAGGGCACTTGCGATCTGGGCTGAAGAGCATTCCTTTCCGAGATTTGCGTACATCAAAGCCAGGAGATATACCTTTACGTAATCTCCCGGAGCGTCTTTCACATACTCCGAAATGAAGATGTTCTCCACAGGAGTATCGTAGAGAAAATAGTTGTCCACGCTCTGCTTCTTGAATTCCATCAGCCTTCAAGTCCTTCTATCCTGCTTTCCTGCATGAGGTCGGCAAATTTCTGGAATCTGGGCATCCAGGTGAGTTTTACCGTTCCGGTCTCGCCCTGGCGCTGTTTTGCTATTATTACTTCGCAGATATTGTTCGGTTCTGCTTCCGGTTTTTTGAAGTAGTCCTCTCTGTGAAGGAAGATGACCACGTCCGCATCCTGCTCTATGGATCCCGAATCTCTCAGGTCTGAGAGCATCGGCCTTTTATCTCCTTCTCTTTGTACCGAACCTCTCGACAGCTGTGACAGTACTATGACGGGGCATTCCATCTCTCTTGCCAGCTGTTTGAGTTGCCTTGTCATGAGAGATACTTCGTTGACCCTGCTGTCCGTTCTGCTGCCGGAGCTGAGTATCTGAAGGTAGTCTATGATTATGAGGTCCACGGGCCTGTCCGCATTCATGCGGCGGCACTTGTTCCTTATCTCCATCACCGTTATACCGGGGGACTCGTCTACAAGCATATCTGCATCCTCGAATCTTCTTATGGCACCGTTGACGCTCTCCCAGTCCTCGGGAGACATATCTCCTCTTCTGAGCTTTCCGAGCTCTACCCGGCTCTGGGTGGAGAGCATCCTGTAGCCGAGAGATTCTTCGGACATTTCCACGGAGAAGAAAGCAACTCTTTTATGCTCTCTTAAAGCTGCGTGCTCCGCTATATTAAGAGCGAAGGCAGTCTTTCCCATGGAAGGCCTTGCCGCCAGCACTATGAAGTCCGACTTTTGAAGCCCTGAGGTCATCCTGTCAAGATCCCTGAAGCCCGTTGAAAGGCCGGGAAGCCGCCCTCCGTTCTTCTGGGCAGTTTCGATGAGCTCAATGTTCTTTCCCAGTATGCTTTGTATCTTTGAATAGTCCTTGGACTGTCTTTTTTTAGCTATATCAAAAATGGTCTGCTCTGCGTCGTCGAGGACCTTAACGCCGTCAAACTTTTCGTTGATGCTGTTCTCTACTATGGCGGACCCTGCCGATATGAGCTGCCTGTATACGGATTTCTCCTGTATTATCCTGGCGTACTGTACTGCGTTGGCCGTGGTGATGACCTCGGCGGAAAGCTCTGCTACGTAGCTTCTTCCTCCTACGAGTTCAAGGCTCTTCCTCTTCGAAAGTTCCTCTGTCACCGTGAGCATATCGATGGGGATATCCTGCCTGTAAAGGGACATCATCGCATTGAATATTTCCTTGTTTTCCTTGCGGTAAAAATCGTCCGCTCCTATGAATTCCGACACTTTGAAAAATATGTCGTTATTTTGTTCTTTGAGATCTGGCCGCAGGCAATCCTTATGATCTATAATGTGCAGG
>CAZTHD010000045.1:5714-8411 GCA_964613315.1 uncultured Oscillospiraceae bacterium
CGTTATCGAGGAGTATGGATCCCAGGACGCTTTTTTCTGCATCGTCGCTGTGAGGCGGTATTCTTTCGGTCTGCGCCATCCTATACCTCTACTCTGAGCTTGAGCATAGCGGAGATCTCCGGGTAGAGCTTGAGCTCCGCCTTGTAGCTTCCCACCTGCTTTATGGTTTCCTTGAGCACTATCTTCTTCTTGTCAAGAGCTATGCCGTAGGCAGCCTCAAAGGCATCGGCAACGTCCTTGTTCGTAATGGCGCCGAAAAGTCTGCCGCCCTCTCCGGCCTTTGTCTTTATGACTACGGGGCCTGCGGCTTCTATCTTCTTCTTCAGCTCGAGAGCTTCTTCTTTCTCGGCTTCCTTTTCCGCTGCGAGAGCGGCGTTTTTCTTTTCAAGTATCTTAAGGTTGGCATCCGTTGCCTGCATGGCAAGCTTCCTCGGTATGAGGTAGTTCCTTGCGTGTCCGTCAGAGACGTTTGCCACGCTTCCCTTTTTTCCTATACCCTTTACGTCTTCAAGTAGTATTACCTGCATTGTTTACCTCCTTAAAGCATTCCCTCAAGTCTCATTGCCTGCACCACCTGGCTTATGGCTACCTCGGGGGCTACGTCCAGCTGCACAGCGGCAGCTTCCCTGTGACCGCCTCCTCCGAGCTTCTCCATAAGGGTCTGCATGTTATATCTTCCGTTGGAACGGGCAGAGACCATAGTAGTCTGCCCGTTGCTTCCCGATGCGACGGCTGCGTCCACGCCCTTCATTGTCAGGAGCTCGTCTGCCGCCTGGGATACTATGAGCTGCATCGCCGGATCCACGTCTTTTGTATATGCGACTGCCACTCCGTTGGAAAGGACTTCCGCATTGGCGATGACGTTGGTCTTCTTCTGATAAAAGCCCAGATCTATTTTGAAATAATCCTTTACCACCGCCGTATCGGCGCCGTTCCTTTTGAGCCAGGATGCGGCTTCGAAGGTCCGAACGCCCGTGTTTGTGGTAAAGTTCTTGGTATCTAACGCTATGCCGGCCAAAAGAGCATCTGCTTCAAAGCGGTTGATATCTCCCTTCTCACCTGAGTACTGGAGCATCTCGGAAACAAGCTCGCTTGCTGAAGATGCATAGCTCTCCGTGAATGACAGCACCGTGTTTTCTATGGCGTCGGCCGCTCTTCTGTGATGGTCTATGACCGCTATTTTCTTTGCTGCATCGCATATTTCCGGAGCCTCCGAAAGTATGCGCCTGTGATGGTCCGTAAGGACCACAAGGGTCTTTGAGCTGAGCTTTTCAAGAGCAGCTGCATGGGAAAGGAATTTGTATGCGCATTCTCCTTCGTCGTCGAGCTGGCGAAGAGCGTCCTGATATATGCTTTCGATGCCGTCTCCGGGATTTTCAAGGACTATATAGCACTCCTTGCCCATATTGTGCGCCATTGCATATATTCCAAGGGAGGATCCTATGCTGTCCATATCCGGACGTGAATGGCCGAGTATGAGAACTTTGTCAGCATCTCTCATGAGGTTCATCAAAGCGTGGGCCATTACGCGGCTCCTTCCCTTGTTCCTCTTTTCCACCGAAGGCAGATTTCCCCCGTAGTATTCCGTATCGCCCTTTTCGTCTCTGACCACCGCCTGGTCTCCGCCTCTTCCTAGGGCGAGTTCCAAAGCCTCCGTAGCCGTCTGCTGAAGGTCTGTCAGCTTTGCCTCTCCGACGCCCAGTCCTATGGACAGCGACGGCGGGAAGTCGGCGCTGGTCTCGATGGCCCTTATCCTGGCAAGGACAGGGAAGTTGTTTGCTTCAAGGCCCGGAAGATATTTGTTCTTGAATATGATCGCATATCTTGAATCGCTCATGCTGAAGACCGAAGCATCCATTTCCTTGGCCCAGCCGAAAATGACCTCGTCTATCTCTGCGGCAACTCTCGACCTGTTTTCTACGGGCGTTGCCTGTATTATCTCGTCGAGGTTGTCTATGTTTATGTATCCCATGCAAACCAGGGAATCTGAATATTTGATCTTGAGGGTCTCCTCGATGCTCACGTCTTTAAAGAAGAGCATGCGGTAGTCCCTTTCGGTTTCCGATGCATAAGCTCCGGTCACGCTGTATATCCTGTCTTCCAGGCGAACTTTGAGCAAGGTCCTGTCGTCTTCGAAAAATCTGCGAAGCTCCTCTTTGGGGATGAACTCCGAAACGTCCGACCTGCCGCCGAAGATCTCTTCGAAGGATGGATTCGACCACTGCACCTTGTAGTTCTTATCTATCACACAAAGGAGGAGCGGCGATCCGAAAGAAAATGAATCCATCAGATCCTCTCTGTCCTGGAGGACCTTAGCCTTATACTCTGTCAGTTTCCTCAGCACGTTCTTTTCAGTTACGTATCTGTGGAAAGCAAAGATGGCAAGCACTGCCAGGATACAGATGATCCCTGCTATGAGGTTGAACCAGAGAACGACAACACAAAGGACCAGCATCGCTATTAGGTCGATGCTAAGGTAGGATCTTGCTATTTCCAGTCTTAGTTTGCTGTTCATATAACCCCCGGTTTTAATTCCGCTCTATGTCCGGACATTAGGTCCCTGACATTTATTTCACGTCAAAACCCCGCCAATATCTAAATTGACATTTTATTTTATCACAAATCTTTTGAATAGAATAGAAGGAATATATGTTGTTTATGTGTTTGAGAAAGAAGAGAAGGCTTTTGTAAGCCTAA
>CAZTHD010000046.1:0-8325 GCA_964613315.1 uncultured Oscillospiraceae bacterium
ATATAGCTAATATCTGTCAAAAGTTTATATGTAAATAATCGTTTTCACCACAAACAATGAAGTGTATTTTGTTTTGCCAAATACGAAAAAAAAGCAAAATAAAAGCGGAATATTGTTTTGCCAATACACCGCTTTTATTCGGTTAAATTTCACTTAAATATCCTAATCAGTAATTGTACTGTTCCCAGTTGTTTGCAAGGCTGGAATTGAAATACTCTTTTATACGCAATTTGATATCGTTGACTTCTTTGAAGAATTTACAGGCTTCCGAAGGGGTCATCTCAAAATCATAAGAAAGATAATAATCTATCCTCGGGATCATCGCATAACAGAATTCTGCGACATACATATCCAGTATCTGTCCGTTCTGCAAGGTCCTCATCCGGCTGTTCTCATCTATATATACTACTTTATGTCTGTGACCGAGCTCTATACATTTCTCGACGATCATTCTATATAGTCTGAACTTGTAACCGGCTTCAAGAAGGACTCTGACTTCTTCCTTATGTTTTTCCAATGCTTTGAATACGTACTTGATCACGAAGTGGTGTTGATGATCTCCAGGCTCAAAGGGTTTATCATATATATTATCCCACACGTCATGCTCTATGCGCTTGAATATCTCATCGAGTACGTCTTCCATTGCATAGAAGTGATAGTTGTATGAAGATCTGCTGACTTTAGCCTCAGAGATCAGTTCCTTTACGGATATGTCCTCAATATTTTTCTTTTTGAGCAACTTTATCAATGCTTTACACAATTTATCTACTACACTGCCGCTCATGATCCCGCCCTCCGTATTTTAATGTTCTTTAGCTCCTTCCATAATTTTCAAAATAATTTTATATCATTTATCCTGACTAATCATTAAATATATTTCGAAAAATATTCGTTCATTTAAACGGTAAATAACCAAAAATACTTAATAAATGTATATCTGTATCAATGTACAATAAAAGGAGCAGCCGCCAATAGCTGCTCCTTTTCCAAGAGGGATAGAATCATCTGAAATGAGATGATATCTGCATATTTATTTGCAGTTTCTGCAGAATTCCTGCACTGCAAGCTTATTTTCGGATTTTCATATATATATCATTATGGATAATAGGCGTAGAATTTTAACTTCAACCTACTTCGTCAAATACTCTATGCCAAGGGAATCGAGGAAGGCCTTTATGACGTTTATATGCAGGCACTGTCCAACGTGAAGGAAAGGCTGATTGTTTATGGTCTTGGTCCTTCCGTTAATAGTCATCTGCCTGTTTTCCATATCGAATCCAAGGTGGAGGTGGTGGGTCGCGAACTGCATGCCGTATATGACTCCATCAGTATCAAAAAGAGGTCCTCCGCTCTGTCCGCGAAGTCCGGGAGTGCTCATCTCTATGCCGTATACCTCACCTTCAGCATTGGCCATATGCCTTGTGACTATGCCGTCTATTGGGAATCTCGGTACTGCAGCATGAGCCTTAGTAAACTCGATATCATCCTTTTCCTTGTTGTACTCATAGTTCGTATATTCGGGGAACGGATACCCGAGTCTGCAGAGACTCTTGCCCTGCTTTACTTTGCTTCCGTCTCCCAGAAGAAAGATATTTCTAGAGTCGTAATTGAGCCTTTCGAATCCGTTGAACTTTATGACGGCAAGATCGTATTTCGGATGCATATGGATAGTAAAGCCTTTGAAAGGAGCCGGCACGTCAAGGAAGTTGATCTTCATGTTGGCAGCTGCATCTCCTGTAAGACCGTACTTCTTTTCAAGGGCCTTAAGTCCCCTTCTCACGTCAGCCGCAGCCAGAGTACTTCTTTCCTTTTTGAACTCAGCATATTTGGCATTCACTTTATCTGCGTTGAGTATAAGGGCAGCCATATGCTTGCAGGTGACTGCCACTCCCTGATCGTTAACGAAAAACATGGTGCCAAGGCCCGGAACTACGCTCTCGCTTCCGTAATTTCTGGTTATGAACATTATGGGCCTGGTAAAGGCGCTTACTTTTTCTATCGCATCAACAAACATTTACTCTTCTCCTATCACTATGAGTCTGTCATCAGGACCTATGGTAAATATGGAATCTGAAGACAGTATACGGAAATCTCCGCTCTTTTCTCTGAGTCCCATGAGTATGTAACCGTAAGCATAGCAGGCTGTTCTCAGATCTTCGAATGGGATCTCTCCGCTTTCAAGACCTACGTCTGATGCTTTCTTGAGGTATACCTCAGAACCCTCTTCATCAAGTATGTCGTTAAATAGCCCTGCTCTTCGTATATCCTCAGTTATCTGAGCAAGCATCATTGATGAAAGATCCGTGGCTACTACGAAGTCTTCGCTGCTTTCAGTTGTGATGAGCTTTCTGTTCTTTTCGCAGCGGATCTCAGCTGTGATAGTAAAAGGCAGATTGTACTTCTTCTTTATATCCCTGAGCCTTATGATCCTCAGCATAGTGTCCGTATCGGAATCTTCCTCGCTTTTCCTTCTGTCGGAAAGTATGATTATATGCTGAGCGTTTTTTACCATGTTGTTGAGCATGAACTCATAATCCGAATTGCGGTAGTCAGAGACTATCTCCATCGGGAATTCAGTATCATCGGGTATGAAGTCTTCCTTATCTTTCTTGCTTATGCCTATAAAATGTACTTTCTCTATATTGTCAGGCAGCTCCCTGAGCACTGTGCCTATAGACTGATTTATACCGAATACGACGACCTCGGGAATGGGCTCGGCAGGAGCCATCTCCTTCTTTTCGGGCAGTACTATTGCCTCCGGAGCTTCGAGGGTCACGTCTCTTGGATTCTCTTCGAATACCACAAGGAGGTCATCCTGCATGATTATGGCGTCTCTCGGAGGATTCAAGAGCACCTCTCCGCTTCTGTAAATACCCGTAATGATGCCCTTCTTTGCAGACAGCACTGCATTTCCAAACATAAGCCCGGAAGCTTCCGGAATGCTTTCGAAATAGAATTCGTAATTGTCAAAGTCGATTATATCCATGAATGCTTCATAGATACCCGTCTGGGTGGCGGCATGAGCTATTATCCTTGCGACAACGTCTCCGGAATGGAGCATAGATATGCCCTTTTCCTTTAGAGATGCCTTGGGGAATATAGTGATATTTGCATCCACTGTAGCGACTATCTTCGGCCTTCTTGCCGCATTCATGAGAAGTATCTCAACAGCAAGGATAGTCTTAACTGTCCTGCCTTTTTCTCTTGTGTTGATGACGAGCTTGCTGCAGTCAGCGATATTGCAACATACCATGGAGTTGGGGCTTGTGGTGTCTGCCTTTATGGCGGTGACTCTGATGTTTTTAGGGATCTTTATGTTTTTTCTGATCTCCTGCTCCATCTCTTCTCTGTCAATGTTTTCGACTACGACAAAGGTGCGTTTGCCCGTACCTGCGGCTGTTATGAGCTCAGATAGAAGAGCATATTCTCCTCTTCTGAAACCGAGTATGACTATATGCCCTTCCTCTATGATCTCCGGATTTTCTTTTTGAAGAGCAAGAAGCTTTCCTCTCATGGTACTCGAGAAGATACCGACGAGCATACCGGTAAAGATCATACCCGTTAGTCCAAGCAAGGTATACAGCACTATGTACATTAAAGTACCCGAATTTGAAGCCGGGAAGCTCGATGACATCGCAGATCTTAAGTTATCCCAAAATACTGCGATGATGCTCCTGCCTTCTCCATCGAGATTGAAAATGAATACAAGTGCAGTGACAAGGATAACTACTGTCAGGACCGTAAAGAGGAGCAGTTTTATCATACTTGCAGTGCCCTTCGACATCCTCTCGTCGAGCCAGTACCTTATTCTTTTCTTAAGTGTGACTTTCTTCATATGACCCTTTCTCGCAGCAAGCGCTGCAGAAATACTATCGACTGTTATTCTTTAACACAAAGATCAATAACCGTAAGTGAAAGGCGTCTTCCCAAGATCCGCAGCCTTAATGAGGATGACGTCAAAGAATCCGAACTCATCATCTCCGTCTATATCTCCTGCAAATAACTGAAGGTCCGAAACGTCATTATTCGGATAAAGATCCATGGCTTTTGCAGTAACGACGTCAAAGAAATCGAACTCGCCGCTCAGGTCAGCGTCTCCCTTTAATACGAGATGTACTTCCTCTACCCCTTCAGGCGCTTCGAAACTGTAGCTTCCGTCCGGATTTGCAGAAGGCAGTATCTCTACGTAGCGGCCTTCTGACAAATACCCTATTTTGCACGGGCTGCCATAATTTACTGTCACGACGTTTCCATCAGCTGTATAGTCTCTTCCATACCTGAGTTTGTCCCCCGTATGCGTGACTACAGGTATGCCTTCCGGTATCTCTACAAGATGTATGTATCCTGCAGGTTTATACGTAAGGTACCACTCTCCAAGCCCCGTCCAGTCGATATAGTAGGAAGTAGAGAGATTGAAAGTACCTTCCGTATACTCGTGTGAGCGTATATTGCCATGGGTTATATACAGTAAATTGCCTTCCACCTTTTCCACGTAGGCAACGTGACCGTATTCGCCGTCTGTCCATACTGCTATGGAATCTGCAGAAGGAGTCGTATCCCATCCAAAGCTTCCGCTTTGGTCGAGCCACTTCTTAGCATTGCCAAGGCATGGTACTCTCTGTCCTGTCTTCTCATATGCTCTGCCCCAGGCATACCAGGTACACTCGCCTCTGTAACCTACAGCGGCAAAGGGATTGACATCCGGACCGTAGCCTTCGGAATCAAGATCTACGCCAAAACTCCCGACGGCAAATACCGGGACAAAGGAAAGCAATAAAATGCATATCGCCAAACTGATGGACAGTAACTGTTTCTTTGTTCTCTTTTTCATATATTTCAATAACCGCTCTAAACTGTGTCTTTACCAGGTGAATGGTGTTTTGCCAAGGTCTGCGGCCTTTGACAGTATCACGTCGAAGAATCCGAATTCGCCGTCATCGTCAACGTCTGCCGCAAACAGCTGCACCTGTGTATATGAGTCATCAGGATGAAGATCCATGGCTTTTGCTGTTACAACGTCGAAGAAGTCGAACTCACCTGACAGGTCTGCATCGCCTTTAACTACAAGTATGACTTCATCCACTCCCGAAGGTACTTCGAACATATGCCATTGACCGGAGGTGTATGCCAGCGTACATGGTACGTACTTTCCACCGGAATAGTAACCAACCTTGCAAGGCTGATCGTATTTCACACTGACTAAGGTGCCTTCGATCTTGTAATCGACTCCCTCCGTGAATGCGCTGCCGGGATAAGCGGTCACATTTACACCACCCTCCTGAGTCACCGGGAAAGCCATATAGAACTTGAGCCAGTTGCTTCCGTTGAAATATTCAGAAGGAGATCCATAGAATTTCGGGCTGAAAGAACTTCCGTTGCGCGTAAAGTAATATACAGCCAAGCCATTGCTATTGGTACGATTGAAATGCCAATACTCATCAGTTTCCATTTCAACGGCAAGATAATAGGTCTTGTTCATTTCAAAGGTACCGTTGAAGTTGAGGTATCCTATCTCGCTGTCGTAGGTGCACCACTGAAGGTCTGTGATATGATATCCATCTCCGTCGACGCCGATAGCCGAGTAGTTATAGTTAGAAGCCTTATTCCCCGCATATGCATCAGGCATATTGATGATATCTATGCTGTTTACTATGCCCTCAACGGTTACGGTAACGTGGCAGGAAACAGGATCTGCTTTGTATTCAACGTCCTGGAACGTGACGTCTGTAGTGTATACACCGGGACTAAGATCCGTGTCTATGACAAGATCACGCGTATAAGACTCTCCCGGCTGAAGATATAATGGCATGCCTCCGGCCAGAGTATCGAAAAGCGGATTACTGCAGTGTATAGCATAATCATCATCGTTTTGAAGGCGCAGTGGTTCCGTTCCCGTATTTGTGAAAGTTATAGGTTCATACAGAGCATAGGGACCATATCCCTGATTCAGAGTCTTCGTAAGAGTCTTAGGACTTACTTCTACCTGGCTAGGATTGGTGCCGTCCAAATACACTCTCTTGAATACGTTGATGTCACCCGTATCGCTTTGATATCTCCAGCAGACGTAGTCTGCAGGAGCTCCGTTCACCTTTGCAGAAGGAAGATCATCGATATCCCATCTATACCCTGCCTTGTTCTCTACGTTGAAGAGGAAATAGTATTCGTCGGTAGTATTCAACAGCTCATCGCTTTCTCCGAGCTCCGTGCAGGTAACGACTCCGGATCCGTCAACTTGTACATCCTTTACAAGGCAGGTCCAGTCTGACCCTTCGAATACATAAGTGCCTTCTGCTACGTCATCGTAATCTATAGCAGCTGCAAGAGCTTGCGTCACCTGCCTTCCCGTAAGTGAGGTCGTCAAACCAACGGATCCTGTATCGTATTTGACCCACACCTCGCTGCCTATCTTAAGCGGCTCAGTTACTGTGACTGTAGCCGTGGCAGACTTTGAACTGTTGCGCACCGATGTAGCTTTGACTATAAGGGTCGTCGCTGTCTCATCTTCTGAGACACTTAAATACCCGGACTGCGATATCGTTGTATAGATGCTGTTATTTCCTTCAACTGTCAACACATAGTCATGATAATCCGTACCCTCTACCGTTACTTCGAAGGTTTGAGTACCACCTTTAGGTACAGTAGCCGAAGTAGGACTTATCGTTACGCCGCTGATATATACATTGTAATCGACCGGAACAGCTCCCGCCGTACCGAACCTTGAATTGTCAAAGGTAGAGGTGGCTATTACCGATATATAGCTTGCAGTTTCGTCGGAAGCTACAGTCAATTTACCTGTTGAAGAGTTGATATATGTACCGCTGCTTTTATTTCCTGATATGCTCCAGCTTACGGTATTCACGGAACCCACAACGTTTGCAGTATAGGTAAATGACGTACCCTTCTTGATCATCTGTGCATATGGAGTAACAGTGACAGACGTAACGAAATCACCGGAGCCGAAATATGCTTTTTTATATACGTTGACATCGCCGGTTTCCGATTCATATCTCCACCGTACGTAATCTGCATTTTCTCCGTTTACCTTAGCAGATGGAAGATTGTTTAAATTCCAAATATACCCGGATCTGTTTTCTACATTGAAGAGATAATAGTAGTCCTCAGAGGGATCAAGCAATTCATCGCTTTCTCCAAGTTTAGTACAACTTATTGTTCCATTGCTGTCTACTTGTAAGTCCTTTACAAGGCAGGTCCAATCAGAGCCCTGGAATATATATGTACCTAATGCGACGTCAGCATAATCTATCGCCAAAGTCAGTGCCTCTGTCACCTGTCTTCCTGTGACGTACGGTGAAAGACCGACATTGTTTACATCGTAATTCACCCAAATCAGGTCCCCTATGGGCATAGCATCTGTAACTGTGACTATAGCATCGGCAGACTTTGATGGATCTCGGTCTGAAGTGACCCTGACCGTAAGAGTCTGAAAATATTCATCGCCGCTGATCTCTAATAATCCGCTGCTATCTATTGTCGTGCCGTCTGCATGATCACAGGGAAGACTCCACGTAACGTCGTCAAAGTCCGTACCGGTTACAGTTGCAGTAAAACGATAGTCAGAGCCTTTGGGTAAACTCACCGCAGTGGGACTGATCGTTATTCCTTGTATATAGACCGGATAATCTACGGGATAAACGATCGCTGTATCGTATTTTGAGCTGTCAAAAGTAGACGTGGCTTTTACTATTAATTCTTCTGCAGTCTCATTGGATGCTACGGTAAGTTTGCCCGTATTAGGATCGATCCGAGTATCAGTGTTTTTCTGACCCGTAACGACCCACCTGACAGTCGTTATCGAACCTGAAACATCGGCAGTAAATGTAAAAGACTTCCCTTTCTGAACTTTCTGCCTTTGAGGATCAACCACGACAGAATTAACGAAATCTGCATTGATCTCATCTCCGCCCGGCGCAGCCTGCGTTTGTGCCATTACCGGCAGCGCTGTAAGCGGCACAAGGCAAAGCACAAGGACAAATGAAAGTAAAATGCTAAGAACCTTTTTCATATCGGGCCTCCTTGCTAAAAGAAATATGCGAATGAAAACCTTTCATCCGCATATATTCTATCATATTATTCGACGTTCACATAGAACTCATTTTTTATTCATTTCTCATGCACTAAGAAGATTTGTTAGCACATTGAGTATTGCGTCTTTTGCAGCTTCGCTTGGCAACGGAAGCTTTTCCTTCAGTGCCGCATATATCTGCTCCATCTTTTCTGCATTCTGCATCAGTTCTTCATTTTTCATTCGTATTCCCTCCTTAGAACTTGTAGCCTTGGACGAATTCGCAAATAGCTTTCATATTT
>CAZTHD010000047.1:0-8011 GCA_964613315.1 uncultured Oscillospiraceae bacterium
ATATAGGGGGAGGGACTCCGACATCCCTTTGCGATGAAGATTTCGAAAGACTTCTAAGCTGGACGGAAGATGCGTTCATAGAAAAAAGGACCACGGAATTCACCGTCGAGTGCGGAAGGCCCGATACCATAAACGAGACTAAGTTAAAAGCCATACTTGCTCATAAAGGGGGCAGGATATCGATCAATCCGCAGACTATGAAGGCTCATACCCTTGAGCTCATCGGTAGGCAGCATAGCCCCGAAGAGATAATAGAAAGCTACAAGCTTGCAAGGTCCGCAGGAGACTTCATCATAAACATGGATCTCATCACAGGACTTCCTGAAGAAAGTCCCGAAGACTTCAAGAAGACTCTCGATACCATAATAGCTTTAGATCCTGAGAACATAACTGTACATACCCTTGCCGTAAAGAAGGCGAGCAGGCTCATAGAGCAGGATAAGGAGTATAACTACAGACAGGGAGAAACGGTAAGAGCTCAGCTCAATTATGCAAGCGAGGCCTTGAAAATCGCCGGTTACAGGCCTTATTACCTCTACAGGCAGAAACACATGGCAGGCAACTTTGAGAACGTAGGATACTGCAAAAAGGGCACTGCAAGCCTATATAACATACGCATCATGGAAGAGAACCAGTCCATAATTGCTTTGGGCGCAGGTGGTATCTCCAAGATGTATTATCCCGATGAGAACAGACTTGAGAGGATACCCAACGTATCGAATTATCAGGTTTACATAGAAAGAATTGACGAAATGATCCAGAGAAAGGAAAAGGGGATCTTATGATAAATATCGTAAAAGGAACAAAGGACATACTGCCTTCTGAAAGCTACAAATGGCAGTTCGTCGAAGACAGATTCAGAAAAGCTGCAGAAAGCTACGGCTTCAAAGAGATAAGAACGCCTCTTATTGAGCACACCGAGCTCTTCAAAAGAGGGATAGGCGATACTACGGACGTTGTAAACAAAGAGATGTACACTTTTGAGATAGCGGACAGGAGCCTTTCCTTAAAGCCGGAAGGCACAGCATCCGTCGTGCGCTCGTTCATCGAAAGCAAGCTCTATGCAGACATAGTGCCCGCTAAGATCTACTATATAACTTCCTGCTACAGATATGAGAAGATGCAAAAAGGAAGACAAAGAGAGTTCCACCAGTTTGGATTAGAACTTTTCGGATCCGGCAAGATGGCAGCTGACGCCGAAGTCATATCCTTTGCAGACGAGTTCCTTAAAGGGCTTGGAATTAAGGACCTCGAGCTCAGGATAAACTCCATAGGCTGTCCTACGTGCAGAGCCGCATACAGAAAAGCTCTTCAGGACTTTTTCAGACCAAATTTCGACAAGCTCTGTGATACCTGCAAAGACAGATTCGAAAGAAATCCCATGAGGATACTCGACTGCAAGAATCCCGAATGCAAAGAGCTTGGAAAGGGAGCTCCTTCTATCCTCGATTATCTTTGCGATGACTGCAGAAAGGATTTTGACGATCTTAAGAAAAACCTGGATGCTCTCGGCATTAATTACATTGTAGACCCGGGAATCGTAAGAGGCCTCGATTACTACACAAAGACTGCATTTGAATTCGTCACGAACAGACTGGGAGCCCAGGGAACCGTCTGCGGCGGAGGAAGATATGACAACCTCGTATCCATGCTTGGAGGCCCCGAGACTCCGGCTGTCGGCTTTGGCCTTGGCATAGAAAGGCTGCTCCTTCTCATGGAAGAAGAGGGGATAGAGATACCAAAAGCAGATAAATGTGACTTATTCATAGCTGCAATGGGAGAAAATGCAAAATTTAAGGCTTTATCTCTTGCAAAAGAACTGCGAAACAAAGGTTTTGATGTTATAATAGATGTTTGTGAACGCGGTCTTAAAGCCCAGCTCAAATATGCAGACAGACTGGGCGCAAGGTACTGTGCGGTCATAGGCGACAACGAACTTGAAAAGGGCGTGGCCGCTCTTCGCGATATGAAGAATTCGACCCAGGAAGACGTCGAATTCGATAAACTGGAGATTATTTTAAGATAAGGACATATATAAATGGACAAACTATTAAAAAGAACTCACATGTGCGGTGTTTTCAGAAAAGAGAACATCGGTGAAACGGTGACAGTCAACGGCTGGGTACAGAAACAAAGATCCCTGGGAAGCCTGATCTTCGCTGATATCAGAGATAAGACAGGAATAGTACAGGTCGTATTCGACGAGAACTGCCCCAAGGAAATGCTTGAAAAAGCTGAGAAATTAAGATCCGAATTCTCAGTAGGCGTAACAGGAGTGGTAAGAGAAAGATCCTCAAAGAATCCCGACATCCCAACAGGTGATATAGAGATCCTTGCAACAGAGCTATCCGTATACTGCGAATCTGAGACTCCGCCTATCTATATCAGAGACGATGACAACGTATCAGGTGAGCTAAGGCTCAAATACAGATATCTTGACCTAAGAAAACCCATCATGCAGAACACTCTTGCCTTCAGAAGCAAGATGTATCACGTGATCAGAAACTTCTATTACGAAGAAGGATTCACAGAAGTCGAGACTCCGGTACTTGCAAAGCCCACTCCGGAAGGCGCAAGAGACTACCTGGTACCGAGCAGAGTGAACCCCGGAAAGTTCTATGCGCTTCCCCAGTCACCGCAGCAGTTCAAACAGCTGCTCATGATAGGGGGCACGGATAAATATGTCCAGATCGCAAAGTGCTATAGAGACGAAGACCTAAGAGCCGACAGACAGCCTGAATTCACTCAGATAGACCTGGAGATGTCTTTTGTTGATCAGGACGATATCATTGCCGTTCAGGAAAGATTCCTTCAAAGGCTCTTTAAGGAGATGAAAGGCATCGATATCCAGATCCCTCTTCAGAGAATGAGCTGGGACGAGGCTATGAACAGATACGGTTCAGATAAACCCGACCTTCGTTTCGGATTCGAACTCCACGACCTTGCAAAATACGTAAAGGATTCAGAGTTCGGAGTGTTCACGAACGCTCTTGCCGAAGGCGGCAGGGTCATGGGAATAGATATAAACGGTCACAGTGCCGATTTCTCAAGAAAAGACGTAGACAAGATGACTGAATCTATCAAGTCCTTCGGAGCAAAGGGCATGGTATGTATCAGATATGAAGAAAACGAAATAAAATCTTCTGTAAACAAATTCTTCTCTCAGGAACAGCTCAAAGCCATCTGCGACGAATTCGAAGCAAAGCCCGGAGACCTCATCCTGATAGTATCAGGACCTAAGGAAGTCGTATGGGCATCCCTTGGATTCTTAAGAAGAGACCTGGCCGGAAAGCTTGGAATGCTGGATCCTAACGAGTTCAAGCTCCTTTGGGTCGTGGACTTCCCGATGTTCGAGTGGTCAGACGAAGAAGGAAGATTCATGGCTATGCATCATCCCTTCACGTCTCCAAAGAAAGAAGACCTTCATTATCTCGAAACAGGAGAGCTCGATAAGATCTATGCAGATGCCTATGATATCGTTATAAACGGATATGAAGCAGGCGGCGGATCCATAAGGATACATGACAGCGCTCTTCAGCAGAAGATATTCGAAGTGCTTAGGCTCACTGAAGATGAGATAAGAAACAGATTCGGTTTCTTCATCGACGCTTTCAAATACGGAGCGCCTCCACACGGAGGACTGGCATTCGGTCTCGACAGATTATGCATGCTGCTAGTTGGAACCGATGACATAAGACAGGTCATCGCATTCCCGAAGAACCAGAACGCACAGTGCGTGATGTCAGAAGCGCCCACAACTGTAGATCAAAAGGCTCTCGACGAGCTGTCTATAGACGTTAAACTGCATGACTGATAAAGAATTCGAAGAACTGTACGCAAAGCTAGATGCTTACGTTAAAGAGCACGTAGACGAGTACAGGTACAAGCACACACAGGGCGTTGTAAAAGCCATAGAAGGATATGCTGCCAAATACGGAGCCGACGTAAAGAAGGCAAAGATAGCAGCTGTCTTTCACGATGCCTGCAAAGGCCAAAAACTCGGTCTTGAACACGGCAAGGCGGCAGCAAAAATCATAAAAGAACAATTCGGCGTAGAGGACGAAGAGATCATAAATGCCATCGCCAATCATACCGTAGGAAGAGTGGGGATGTCACTGCTTGAAAAGGTCATCAAACTGGCAGACCTTCTCGAAGAGAACAGGACTTACGAAGACTGCCCCAAGATCAGGGAATATGAAAAGACCGAAACTGATATAAACAAAGTATATCTGGTGCTTGCAAAGAGACAGAAAGAGATAATTTTAAGCAAAGGACTGTATTACGATACAACCAACGACGACGTTATTGCATGGCTTGAAGAGGAGATTAAAAAAACCATGACAAACAAGGAAATAGCGTATTTCATCGCCAAAGAGATGGACAGCAGAAAAGCGACGGATATCACTATCATCGACATCGCTGAAAAGAGCGGTTTTGCCGACTATTTTGTAATAGCCAGCGTCGCAGGCCTTAGGCAGCTGTCGGCTCTCGCAACGAACATAGAAGACAAACTGGCAGAGCAGGGCCTCATAGTCGGACACGTCGAAGGCAAGGGTGACAGCGGATGGATACTTATGGATTACGGCGACATTATCGTCAATCTGTTTACCGTTGAGCAGCGCGAACATTACAACATGGAAAAGGTTTGGGCTGACTGCGACAGGATCTATTACGAACAAACTGAATAGTCAAAAGGATATATATTATGGACAGAGATTATAACTTTAAAAAGATCGAAACAAAATGGCAGAAAAGATGGGAAGAAGAGGATCTCTTCCACGTGACTGAGGATCCTTCAAAGCCTAAGTATTACTGCCTTGAGATGTTCCCTTATCCCAGCGGCAAACTCCACATGGGACACGTAAGGAACTATTCCATAGGCGACGTTGTTGCAAGATACAAGACGATGAACGGTTTCAACGTCCTCCATCCCATAGGCTTCGACTCCTTCGGACTCCCGGCAGATAACGCAGCCATCAAGAACGGAGCACATCCCGCAGTATGGACTTCTTCAAACATCGCGGAGATGGAAAGACAGCTCCGCCAGATGGGTCTTTCCTACGACTGGGACAGAGAAGCATGCACGTATAAGGAAGAGTATTACCACTGGATGCAGTGGATATTCATTCAGTTCTTTAAAAAGGGATTGGCATATAAGAAGGAAAACCCCGTCAACTGGTGTCCGAGCTGCGCTACGGTACTTGCAAACGAGCAGGTAGTCGAAGGCTGCTGCGAACGCTGCGGAACTCAGGTCACAAAGAAAGACCTCTCCCAGTGGTATCTCAAGATCACCGATTATGCTGACAGGCTCCTCGACGATCTTGATAATATGCCCGGCTGGCCTGAAAAGGTCAAGACCATGCAGAGGAATTGGATAGGAAGAAGCGAAGGTACGGAACTCGAATTCGACGTAGTCGATATGGACCTTAAGCTTCGCGTGTTCACGACCCGCGTCGACACGCTTTTCGGTACCACATTCATGGTAGTTTCTCCTGAGCATCCTCTGCTCGGAAAGCTCATCGAGGGCATGGAAAATGAAGCAAAATGCAAAGAGTACTGCGAATACGTAAAGACTCTCAACGATATAGAAAGAACTTCTACCAGCAAGGAAAAGACAGGCGTATTTACGGGCAGATATGCGATGAACCCCGTAACGCACAAACAGATCCCCATCTACATCTCCGACTACGTACTCATTTCCTACGGAACAGGCGCAGTCATGGGCGTACCTGCGCACGACCAAAGAGACTTCGAATTCGCAAAGAAGTTCGGTCTTGACATAGTGCCGGTAGTAGACCCCGGCACAGGCGACATAGACTGGAACGATCTTAAAGAAGCCTTTGAAGCAGAAGGCACAATGATCAACTCCGGCAAATACGACGGCATGAACAACAAAGACGCCATCGTAGCCATAAGGGGCGATCTCAAAGCCATAGGACTTGGCGAAGCTGTAACGAATTACAGATTAAGAGACTGGCTCATTTCCCGTCAGAGATACTGGGGTACTCCAATCCCCATGATCAACTGCCCGGACTGCGGCTGGGTACCTGAAAAGGAAGAGAACCTTCCGGTACTGCTCCCGACAGACGTTGTATTCACAGGAAAAGGTGAAAGCCCTGTTGCAACATCCAAGACTTTCGTCGACTGCAAATGCCCCGTTTGCGGCAAAGCAGCAAAGAGGGAAGTAGATACTATGGATACTTTCCTTGATTCTTCATGGTATTTCTTAAGATATACAGATGCAAGGAACGACAAAGCTCCCTTCGATCCTGAAAAGGCAAATTATTGGATGGCAGTAGACCAGTACATAGGAGGAGTCGAGCATGCTATACTCCACCTCATGTACGCAAGATTCTTCACCATGGTACTTCACGATCTCGGACTCGTAAAAGTCGAAGAGCCCTTTACGAATCTGCTCACCCAGGGCATGGTGCTCAAGGACGGATCGAAGATGTCCAAATCGGTCGGCAACGTCGTAAGCCCCGATGAGATCATAGAAAAGTACGGCGCAGATACTGCAAGACTTTTCATACTCTTCGCAGCTCCTCCTGAAAGAGAACTGGAGTGGTCAGACACAGGAGTAGAAGGATCATACAAATTCATCAACAGAGTATACAGGCTCATAGCTGAGCTTTCGGAAGATACTAAGGGCATTCCTCCCGTGTATACTGCTGAAACAAAAGACGACAAACAATTAAATTATATATTGAACAATACGATAAAGAGGGTATCTGACGACATCGGAAGCAGATTCAACTTCAATACCGCGATATCCGCTATCATGGAGCTCACCAACGAGATCTACAGATACAAAGAACTCGAAGACGTGAACCTCGGCCTCTTAAGAGCTGCAGCTGAAAAGCTCGTACTCCTCCTTTCACCTTTTACTCCTCATCTTTGTGAAGAGCTCTGGGAAGGACTTGGATTCGTCGAGCCTATTTACCATGCAGCATGGCCTGTTTACGACGAAAAGGCTCTGGTAAAGGACAGCATTGAAATTGTTGTACAGATCAACGGAAAAGTAAGGGCTAAGATGGAAGTTCCGAGCGGTCTTTCTAAAGAAGAATTCGAAAAGACCTGTATGGAAGAACCTTCAGTCAAAGCTCTTGTAGAAGGAAAGAACGTTGTGAAAGTCATCGCTGTTCCCGGCAAGCTCCTCAACATCGTAGTGAAAGGATAAAATGGCAAAAAAGACAAAGACAACAAAAACGACTAATAAACAAACTAAATTACGCATCATTCCTCTCGGAGGACTTCATGAAGTAGGAAAGAACATGACCGTCTTCGAATACGGAGAAGACATTTTCATCCTCGACTGCGGTATGACATTTCCGACTTCGGACATGCTCGGTATAGACTGCGTTATCCCTGATTTTTCATATTTGAGGGATAAAGCAGACAGGATCAAAGGCCTTGTGCTCACTCATTCACATGAAGATCACATAGGCGGGGTACCATTCCTTTTGAAGGAATTCAACGTGCCTATTTATGCAAGTCCTCTGACCCAGGGATTTTTGAAGATAAAATTCAAAGAGCACAAGATCACGGGATGCAAGTTCCACGATCTAGTTCCGGGAGAAAAGATAAGCCTCGGCTGCTTCGATATAGAGGCTCTGCACGTGACCCATTCAGTAGCAGACTCGATGGCCCTCATCATCGACACTCCCGTGGGCAGGGTATTCCACACGGGTGACTTCAAATTCGACTATACTCCCATAGACGACAGACCTACGGATATAGCAAGGATAGCGCAGATAGGGCAAAAGGGTATACTCCTTCTCATGTCAGACAGCACCAATGCTATAAGAGAAGGTTTCTCTGAATCTGAGAAAGTCATAAAGGAAAACCTTGAGATCATATTCAAGAAAAATACTCACAGGCTCATAATCACGACTTTCGCAAGCAACGTGCACAGGGTACAGTCCATATTGGACCTCGCATTTGAAAACGGAAGAAAAGTTGCCGTTACTGGAAGAAGTATGGAGAACATGATAAAAGTAGCATCAGAACT
>CAZTHD010000048.1:0-7966 GCA_964613315.1 uncultured Oscillospiraceae bacterium
TATGATACCACACCTTGGTGATAATGTATAGTTAATTAAAAAGTGTTATACTAGATCTTTCTACCATTTTTGAAGATCCTGACAGTGATGCGCTTGTATACTATGCCAGAAGAGCAGGATATAGTACTGAGGCCGTTGATCAGATGTATAGCTTTATCCCCACGGAGGTAAGCACAGTAACTATTTATTTCCATGCATCAGATGGAAGCGAAAACAGCAGCACATATACTGTCCAATTGTACGTCCAAAAGGCCAATACACCACCAAGTATAAGAAATGGCGTGCAGAATCCATTGAATGCAACGGTAATAGTTGGTGAAGACTTCACGATCAATCTTGCAGACATTTTCGTGGATGTGGATAACAATCAACTGTACTATACCGTCAGTGTAGACGGTACTGATCCAGTGGATGCAAATATGAACTATAGCTATACTGCTCAGGAGACTGGGTCGCATACACTCGTATTTGTGGCAAATGACAGAAAGGCTTACAGTGATGCTCTCACAGTTAATTTGACAGTGCTTGATCCCGGACTAGCGTTTAACATTGAAACTCAAGTTGACGGTGATTACGAGATTGGACAGGGTGATAATGTCTATCTTTATCCAATGGGAACGATTTCAGTATCGGTTGATGGAGAAGCTGTTCAAGGATCTGTTGTTGTTGGAAAAACAGTGGGGATTACTGCGATTCCTCAGCAGTACGCTCTTGGAGAAGGTGATCCTGTATATGACTCCATATTTGACCATTGGGAGATAACAGGTTTTGAGATAGATGATTTGGATCTGTCCCAGGCTTCTATACAGTTTTTAATGCCGGGTAATGATGTAGTCATTAAAGCTGTATTCGTAAGACAGGGTTCAAAGATAACATTGAATGCCAATAATTATACCGCTGGAGATGTGGTGTTCTATGCAAATGGAATATCTCGTTCGACCTACGATTATGTGACCGGCGGACATGGATATGATGCTGTGTCCGATACATTGATGACTGGTGTATGTGCTGAATTCCACGTTGACAACAGAAACTTTAGCCAGAGCTACGAATTGTCTGAATGGCAGATACACAATGTCACTCTTGATTCAGATGTAGATGTTACATATACGACGATCACAAATAATAATCGTACGTATCAGGCTGCTTCATTCACTGTCGACGGTACTTCTGAATACACTGTCAAGGCCATATTTGCGGCAAAGGATTACGGTTCAGTCAATGTATCTGTAAACGACGAATCGATGGGAAGCGCAAGTGCCAGAGTCGGTACTGCTCAGCCCTCGACAAACCTTGTAGGTGTTTTAGAAGGGGATGAGGTAAGTCTCAGCGCGACTGCAAACACAGGGTTTGTATTCAAGTCCTGGGAAGCAACGCTTAGCGGTGAGTCTGTTGAGATCAGTAATGCGAACAATCCCGAAGCAAACTTCATAATGCCGGCGGCAAACCATGGTACGGTGGAAGTTGTTGCAACATTTGAAAAGGATCCGAGTTACCTGAGCAGCGAATGCACATTGGAAGATGTTGAGCTTTTAGGTGAGGACGGAAGTCCTATCGGTATCGTAAATCAGGATGGTATGGACTACGAGATCGTACTTCCTGCCGGAACGGATACGACAGGTCTGGCTGATATGATTCTGAAGCTCACGGCTTCTGAGTATGCGACTGTAAGGAAGACAGGTGAGGACGTAGACTGGCCTGCTGATGGTAAAGCATGCGGTATGGAGCTTGACGTTCCTGCGGAGTTCGTTGTAACGGCTGAGGACGGTACGCATACCAATACCTATACCATTGTTATAACGGTTGCGCAGCCTGATGCTCCCGTCCTCTCGAACGGAAGTGCGGAGCGCACGGGCGAAAAGACTGCTGTTGTTAAGTTTACTTCCAGTGAAGCAGGTACGTATTATTATCAGGTAGTTGAGCACGGCGGAAACGCAGAGGTCGACACGACGAAGAACGGATTTACTGCTATTGCGGGAGAGAACACCATCAACCTGAACAATCTTACGGCGGATGCGAGGGATATACTCATCGTCGTAAAGAGCGCGATGGGAGCTGTGAGTGATCAGCTCAGGGTAGAGATACCCGAGTATGAGGAACCCGGTCCTTCTACAGGTGATTACACTATCTCTGTAAGCGCTCCTGCGGGCGGCACTCTGGTGACCAATGTTACCAGCGCCAACGAGGGCGACAGCATATTCGTATCCGCTACTCCGGATCCGGGTTACCGCATGGTCGAAGATTCTCTTGCCTACACGCTTAACGTTGCAGGCGGCGGAACGGTCAAGATCGTAGGCAATCGCTTCCAGATGCCGGCAGGTGACGTTACGGTTTCCTGCCAGTGGGAGAAGATCCCGAGCGGAGAGCCCGGTTCTGAAACGGGTTCCGAAGGTATCCTGTCCTTTGTTATAAACGGCGTTTCAGCTGTTATAGGCAATGCCGGAAACAACAATTATGTCATTACACTCACGCTGCCGCACGGCACTGATGTCACGAACCTCGTTCCTGCCATCATTGTAGCTGACGGCGTGACGCTGACACCGGGTATCGGTGAGGCCATTGATTTCACAAGGCCTGTCACCTATACTGCGACTCTCGCTGACGGAACCGAGCTCACGTACGTGGTTTCTGTTTACGTACAGGCAGGTTCTCTGGCAGACAGCATGTGGGAGAAGCTGATCGATTTCTACAATCAGATCCCATGGTGGCAGTATGCCGAGCACCAGCAAAGCTACGGTAACTATCCTAATTACTGGTACTAAAGTAGTATGTCAGGGATACGGTAATATGCCGTTCTGTTGGGTAAA
This sequence comes from uncultured Oscillospiraceae bacterium, assembly GCA_964613315.1. Classification (GTDB taxonomy): domain Bacteria; phylum Bacillota; class Clostridia; order Peptostreptococcales; family Anaerovoracaceae; genus RUG13409. The sequence continues at coordinate 2,808 of CAZTHD010000048.1, forward strand.
TAGATAGTAATGGCTCTCTGAGCAAGTTTAAGTTCAGAGAGCCTCATTAATTAATTCGAATTGCTTATGAAGGAGCGTAAATAATGTGAAAAAAGTACAATTGGTTTTATTATCGCTTGTAATGGTCATTACTGTAACTTGTCCCGTATTTGCATTTCAGAATTGTGAACAGAAGAAAAACGAGTATTGTATTAAAGCACACAATGACGGAACTTATCTTGTTGATAATAACAGCAACTATAGGGTTTTGGCTTATGCTGAATATGACGATTATTACTGCACCCCAAATGAGTCTGCTTTTTTCCTAAAGAACAGTAATGATACATTTGTTGAAGTTGACAGAATTAGGTTGAATCTAGGAGATACGGATCTTGAAGAGAGATTGCACTATTATCATATCAATGATGCAGTCATTAGCGATATCCTTTATTATTCACTCAGTTCATCCGAGCGGAATGCAACTTATATAGAGTTTTTTGTAACATCCAATCGAGATAATCCGGAGATAACATGGACTACAACATATATCGGTAATAAGGCGTTTCACCATGAGACATATCATTATATTGGCGCCTCTTCTGGTTATCAGTTTCTTGCAAAAGATAACAAAACATCATACGATATATTAAGTAATATGACCAATATTTCAATTTCAACAGCGGGTATTTTTAATCAAGGTTTTAGTATTATTGGTACAGGTATTTCTGTGTTACAAGCTTTTTTAAATGATTACAATTTAACGCCCTTTTATGGTAATTCAGGTAATTATGTACAAGCTGATTTAGAGTCAGATATATATGATAAGTACACATACTATGAAACTTTGGGAACATATATGCTTAGCTATATTACACAAAAAGTAGTCATAAACTCTATTGAGGAACGTACACATCTGAATACTTCACAAGGAGGGAAAACATCTACAAGAGTGTATTATCCCGGTAATGTTTTTAAAACTCTGTATTTTGACAACCCAGATTTGCAAGCATATAATTACTATATAAACGGATATGGCACTGGTGTTGAATCGGTAGCAGCCAGGGTTCAAATAGGGTCATATACAAAAACGGTACTGTTTCGCTAGCATATGAAAAGAGTTTTAATCATTATACTTGTATTAGCATTGGTTTTTGTCGGGACAGGAATTTGTATTGATAAACTCAGTAGGAAGGTTTTTTATGAAGCAATGGATTCTTTAGAGCATATGGATTACTTTACATTAGATATCCATGGGTATGCAGTTGAAACCATTGAGATTAAGGATCCTGATACTATAGCGGTTGTGAAAGAGGCAGTGTTAAAAACTAGTTATGATAAAATTGTATTGCGATTGGATGTTCCAACTCTGTTAAAACTCGATAATAAAATATATGCTATTTCTATGTTTGACGAGAAAGGTTATGAGTTAATGAGTTTGATTGTTTCATTGGATGCCAATTATAACTACGTATGGAATGCTCCGGACCTTCATGACTGGTTAAAGATAGCTATTGAAAATACGGATTGTTTAGTTAATATCTTAGATGAAGTATGGATTGAAGACACAGATTAATATAAGCGATATAGTTGCCACATAGGGCAGGCAGGTTCCCTGGCAGAGACCATGTGGGAGAAACTGATCGATTTATACAATCAGATCCCATGGCATAGGTACGCCGAACCCCAGCAAAATATCCTAACTACTGGTACTAACCAAACTGCATAGACTGCAGAAAAATAAGTCTAAAGATGAAGATCTGCAGCATTAATACAGATCGAGCCGGCGGCCGCCCGGTTAATCGCGGCCATGATAATAGCTTTTTTTCAAACCTCCTTGCATCCCCCTGAGCAAACTCAGGGGGATGCTTTTGAAGAGTCTGTTTCTGCGAGATTTTCGTTCTTCAGACATAGAAAACCCCTGAGACGGAATCAAGCTCAGGGGCGGGGGATAGTATTTATACTGTTTCGGGTTACTTATTTAAAGGGTCGTTTTTATATTCTGCTAAAAAGGTCTTAATAGCATTTGATAATTTTGTTGCTTTCGTCTTTTCTGCCATATAGTAAAGACCATATTCTATGGTCTCATCTTCTAATGGAATGACCTTCGCTTTGTCGCTGAAAATAAAGGAGTAACCACATGGAAGGATCGCGCAGGAATAGTTTGCATATACTTCTGCAATGGCTAATGACTCAAGGTTATCGCCTTCTGTATCTTCATGGATTGTAGCATTCTTTAGTTTATCAACTACAGCATTTCTTCTGCTCCATATAAATTTGCCTATATGGATCTTTTGCCCTGCCAGATCAGAGTACGAGAGTCGCTTCTTAGAGGATAGCGGTGATAAAGGGGATGTCGCTATTCCAACAAAATCTTTAACAAGCGGGATGAATGAAATATCTTTATCAATACCACGTTCATACCCAAGATAGCAATCGATCCTATCCATCTTCTGTTCGTCTAACATGTCCTCATATGAAATCGGCACCAAGGAAAGAGGGAACTGACATTTTGAGTATACATAATTCAGCAAATCAGGCGGTATATACCGCATATCGACTCCCACTCTGATGTCATCAATGGATTGGATGTTTCGTATCATAGAAGTATAGTTATCCAATGTGCTTTTAGCAAACTGATATACCAGTTCTCCTTCATTGGTCAACACACATCCTTTGTTTGTTCTATTGAAAATCTTAGTATTACATTCTGATTCAAGATTTTCTATTTGATAGGAAACAGTTTGAAAAGTAGTGTTATAACATTCAGCCACTTTAGTAAATGAGCCTGTTTCAACAGCTTTGATTATGAATTTTAATTGGATATCGTTCATATTCTTGTGACCTCGATACGTTGACTTATAAAAATCCTAGGATGACCTAAGAATTTATACCATATGCAAAGGCCAGAAATCAAGATACAATGAAGGTGTCATCGGGGGTAACATATGTAGTATTACCTACTCATTTCATAGGATGATTTTGTTAAGCGGAGGGAGGTTGTATATAATGCATTAGGTCGATAAGTGCTGAATCGAATGATTCGATCCATTTTGATTTTCGATTTGAGGTTTTGATTTGTTTTTGCTGATTTTTTAAAAAAGAGATTTTGTCTACATTGGTATTGACTACAGGCGTCCTTATTATGTGACACAGGAGGATGAATATGAGAAAAATAGTTTCGATGTTTCTAGCAATGGTTATGGTATTCCAGTTATCGGTATGTTGCTTTGCTGATGTTAATGCGACTTCAAAGGTATCTAATTCATTGAGCATTTCAGACTGTTTAAACTGGGATGATTTTTCAGCGAATGACCATAAATTAATATCTGGTATTATCAGTAATCCATGTGAATATTTAGAACTTTCAGAAATATATAATAATATGGTGGTGCTGATTTATAAAACAAATGACTACAACACAAAAATGAGGCTTCTGGCACATGTGTGAGAGCCCTATAACCTCTCTTTGATGTTATAGCTGCTTATACAGCTTGGTTAACAAAGCGATCTCCAGGTGAAGCACCTCCCGATCTTTCCCTTGATGTGCTTTTCATAACGAGCCCCGTTTGGCGCGGGCGGCGGGTCCCATGGGGCGGTGGGCCGACGCGCCGGGGCGACCGGTGTCATAACCGTCCGGGTACGAAACAGTGATTGCAAAAAATCACCCGGACTCCCATAATGTATAGCTGTCGAAGAAACACAGAACGGGAGGCTCCGAGTGATTTCAGCTACTACATTATGCAAAGAACTGTTGAATGTCAATGGTTTAGTCGTTGACGATGCCGATTTTTTCACCAACAAGTATGGTGAGTTATGTATCCTGATCAAAGTGCATCTGCGTAAGAGCTTGCAGTGGAAATGCCCTGTATGCGGAAAGCGTTATACCCGGATTTACGATGCTCCGTATGAGCATAAGCGTTGGCGGGCATTGGATTTCGGAGGGATCCTTGTTTACATTGAAGCATACCTTCCACGCATTTGCTGCAAAGAACATGGTGTCAAGACCGCTGATGTCCCATGGGCATTTCCAAACTCGAACTTTACCAAAGACTTTGATTATACCGTCACTTGGATGGGCAAGTATCTCAGCCGCAGCGCCATCTCCAAATATATGAGGATCGACTGGCGTACCGTCGGCAGATGTATCGCTCGAGTCCACGAAGATCTCGAACCTGATGTCAATGTCCGTCTGGACGGAGCTGTAAAGATCGGGATCGACGAAACCAGTTACCGTAAGGGCCACAGCTATATCACAGTCGTTGTAAATCACGAGACCAATACGGTTATCTGGGCAGCAAAGGATCACGGCAAATCGGTTCTGCAGAAGTTCTGCGAACAGCTTACTCCGGAGCAGCGTGCATCCGTTAAAGTGGTGACCGGCGATGGCGCACGATGGATCACAGACTGCGTAAAGGAGTATTTCCCGAATGCAGAACGCTGTGTTGATCCGTTCCACGTCGTTGAGTGGGCAACCGAGGCGCTTGACAAGGTACGCATCACCGCCTGGAGAAGAGCACAGGAAGCTGCAAAAGCCGTTGCCGTCTCCAGAGGTAAAGGCCGTCCCGGAAAGGATGATACGGAGGCCCAGATCGCAGCAGCTGCAAGGAAGAAAGCTGATCAGATCAAAAAGTCCATGTATTCCCTGGGCAAGGCACCGGAACATCTGACATCGAATCAGGCAGTCCGCCTCGAAATGATTGCCAAGTCTGATAATCAGCTGTACCGGGCATACCTTCTAAAAGAAAAGCTGAGGCTGATCTTCCAGATCGATGACGTCGATGAAGCGGAGCAGGAACTCATTGCCTGGGTTAAATGGGCCAGGCATTGCCGCATACCTGAGTTTGTAGAACTACAGAGAAAGATCATGCGGCATAAGGATCATATCCTGAACACGATACGGCTTGATGTCAGCAACGCGCGGATCGAAGCAACCAACAACAAGATAAAACTGCTTATCCGACAGGCTTACGGATTTCGTGATGTCGATAACATGATTCACATGGTCATGCTGTATTGCTCGGACCTGAAAATTCCGTTGCCAAATCGGGGTATTCGGAGAAGCGGTTTTTCTCAGTCCGCATAGGGAAAAGCGGAAGTTATGCTTCCACACCTATGCCAGAAGAGCCTCTAAATGCTGTTCTTTTGAGGTTTTGTGGCAAAAATTAAATATGAGCCTGATT